>JBGSTN010000319.1:0-5985 GCA_041736455.1 Burkholderiaceae bacterium
GCAGCGCCTTGTCGATCACACCCCCCGCATGCATCGCTGCCGGCAGGTCGACTCCCGTCGCTCGATAGGCCTCGTTGAGCGGCAGCGTCGCGCCGTGAGCGACGATCAGGCCGATCGATGCGTCGGCATGGGCGAGGATCCGCTGCGCCTTGCCGAACGAATAGCAGAACAGCACGCTCGCACGATCGGCCTGCGCGTTGCCTTGCCACCATTCGTTAATCGAGGCGAAGACGCACGCGGGGTCCGGCCAGCGATAGATCGGCAGGCCGAAAGTCGACTCGGTGATGAAGGTGTCGCATCGGATTGCCTCGAAGGTATCGAAGGTCTTGTCCGGTTCGGTGGTGTAGTCGCCTGATACGACCCAGACGTTGCCACGATGCTCGATGCGCACCTGGGCAGCGCCGAGCACATGGCCAGCCGGATGCAACGACACCTTTGCAGATCCCACGGTGATCGATTCGCCCCAGGCGAGGCATTGCAGATCGATCGCGCCGAGTCGTGCGCGCAACACGTGTTCGGCCCGTGCACTGGCGAGATAGCGCTGGCAACCCGGGCGCGCGTGATCGGCGTGCGCATGCGTGATCACGGCGCGCTCGACAGGCCGCCAGGGATCGATATGGAAGTCGCCGAACGGGCAGTACAGGCCCTCGGGCCTTCGGATCACGAGATCGCTCAGAATGTCCTCGCGCGGCAGCAGCAATCGGACCGGCATACGACGGAGCGATGGACCAGCCGCTGTCGGATCAGCTGCAGTTCGACCCACCGCCGATCCGGCCCCCGGTCAGTAGCGGGGAGACTCGCCGGCTATCGACACCGCCAATCGCAACAGGATAAACGACCACCAGTTCAACACGCGCTTCGGCCACGGCCGGCGGCGAAACGCGTGCAACTCCAATGCCCGTGATCCCTGTGTCATCGCAGTCTCGAGCTCCCGTCGCAGGCCGGCAGCGAATCCGGCGTCATCGATCACGACATTGGCTTCGCGAGCCATCAACAGCGAGAACGGGTCGATGTTCGACGAACCGACAGTGGCCTGATCATCGATGACAGCCACCTTGGCGTGCAGGAAGCTTCGCTTGTATTCGTAGATCTCGACGCCCTGCGCCAGCAGTTCGTCGTAGAGCGCCTGCGTCGCGAAGTGCTGGAACCGGTACTCGACCTTGCCCTGCAGCAGCAGGCGTACCCGCACGCCACGCTTGACTGCCGTGCTCAGGGCACGGCGCATCCGCACGCCGGGCAGGAAGTACGCGTTGGCGATCAGCACCTCGCGCCTGGCACGGCCGATCGCGCGCAGGTACCAGCGTTCGATGGTCCGTCGATGCCGCAGGTTGTCACGGACCAGCAGCATCGCCCGCATGTCGCCTTTCGATTCGACACGCGTTCGAATCGGGTTCGGTGGCGCGAAGATCTCGGATTCATCGCGCGGCGCGCCGCTGGGGCGATATCGGCGCAGCGAACGGTTGACCACCGACAGTTCCCACCAGAGCCGGCGAACGGCGAGATTCACGTTCGCGACCAGCGGACCACGCACGCAGACCGCGAAGTCCATGCGCGGCGCGTCGAGTTCGCCATGATTCGGGTCGTATCGATCATCGAGCAGATTGATGCCGCCGATGAACGCTTCGCCACCATCGACGACGGCGAGCTTGCGGTGCAGGCGACGCAGGCGTTGCCGCTCGAACGTGAAGCGCCTCGGCTCGGGACGGAACGTCTCGAAACCGATCGACGGATGATTCATCAGTTCGGCGGTGCGACCGGTCAGTTCCTTGGTGCCGAAGCCATCGACCACGCAATTGACCGAAACGCCGCGTTCTGCCGCACGCACCAGCGCCTCGGCGATGCGCCGGCCCGATGGATCGTCGTTGAAGATGTAGGTCTCGAGATAGATGCTCTCCTTCGCAGCGTCGATGGCCGCTTCGAGCGCCGGAAAGAACTGCGCGCCGTTGATCAGCAGGTCGATTTCGTGACCGCCGGCGAACACCGGCGCGAGGCTGTCGTACCACGAAAGGCTGATTCGCCTGCGCTCCGGCTGACCGGGCAGGCGGCGATCGGCCTTGCGCCGCTCGTAGGGATTGTGGTCGGGAAGCACCATCGATCAGACGTCGGCGTCAGCGGTCATCACCAGATCGACGACCAGTGGACTGTGGTCCGACAGACGTGCCCAGCCCGGTCCGCGCATCACGGTGGCCATCGACACCTCGAAACCGCGCAGGTAGATCCGGTCCATCCGCAGCCACGGAACCAGCGACGGAAACGTGCGGGCGCTCTTCACGCGTCTTGGCATCGGCCAGATCTCGGGTTCGAATTCCACGCCGGCCGTGGTCAGGCGATCGCGCACATAAGTGGCCGCGGCGCGCATGCGCTGGGCACCCGGCCGGTAGGTGTCGAATGCCTCGACCAGGCCCAGGGACGCACACAGCCGATCCGACAGGCGATTGCGCCAATCGTTGAAGTCGCCGCCGATCAGCAGTGGCGCCGCGTCTGGAACGACGTGCCGCACCCACGAGATCAGCGCGTCGACCTGCCGTTCACGCGAGCGCGAGAACAGTCCGAAATGGACGACGAAACAATGCACCGGCGTGTTGTTGAACTCGACCACGCAATGCAGGATGCCGCGCTTTTCGAGCACATGATCGGATATGTCGCGATTCTCCCGATGGATGATCGGAAAACGCGACAACAATGCATTGCCATGATGGCCATGCAGGTAGTTCGCATTGTTTCCGTAGGCGGTCTCGAACACGTGGCGCCGCTGCGGAGCCCGCGACAGGAAGATTTCCTGCGGCTCGTCCGGCCATTGCGCGAAGCGACTCGCATACCGCTCGTTGCGCCCCTGCACTTCCTGCAGCAGGACCAGGTCGGCGTCCAGGTCATGGAGCCGGTCGCGCAGTTCGTGGATCACCGAAGTGCGCTTGAATCCGAAATAGTCGTTGAGCACGCCTTTGTGGATGTTGTAGGTGGCAACGCGCAAACCGAGAAGATCGATCATCGAACCACCGTCATGCCACGCCGGACCAACTCACGAATCGCAGCCACATTGGTCAGCGAGAAGCAGCAGTCGATCGCCTCACGCCACGGCAGCCACCGGTAACGCAGGTGCTCATCAGGCGATAGCGTGACATCGACGGGCTGGCGCAGCGCGAGCGAGAAAACATGTTCGGTATTGTGCGTGACGCCTGGCGCGTAGCGGTGCCTCCATGCCGGGAAGATCAGGTAGCGATTGCTGAACCGCCAGTCGAGCAGATCGCCGGGCGCGCACTCGATGCCCGTCTCCTCGAACACTTCGCGACGACAGGTTTCCGGCAACGGCTCGTCGAGGGTCTCGCGCGAGCCGGTGACCGACTGCCAGAATCCCGGATGGTCGGCACGCTCGAGCAGCAGCACGCGTCCGTCGTCGGTGTGGATGACCACCAGGACAGACTCCGGAACCTTCACGATCACCGTCCGCCGGCCGGCGTTGTCAGCCCTTGGGCTCGGTGGGCTCGGCGCGCCGCAGACGAATGTGCAGATCGCGCAACTGCTGTTCGTCAACCGCCGAAGGTGCCTGCACCAGCAGATCCTGTGCACGTTGAGTCTTCGGAAACGCGATCACGTCACGGATCGAGTCGGCACCCGCCATCAGCGTGACCATGCGATCCAGGCCGAAGGCGATGCCCCCGTGTGGTGGCGCGCCATACTGCAGGGCATCCAGCAGAAAACCGAACTTCGACCGCGCTTCTTCCGGCCCGATGTTCATTGCCATGAACGCCTTGGTCTGTACGTCGGCGCGATGGATACGAACCGAACCGCCGCCCATTTCCCAGCCGTTGAGCACCAGGTCATAGGCCTTCGAGAGGCATTTGCCGGGGTCGGACGCCATGAGACCCTCGTGCCCGTCGATCGGCGACGTGAACGGATGATGGACCGCCGTCCAGCGCCCCGTGCTCTCGTCCTGTTCGAACATCGGAAAGTCGATCACCCAGAGCGGACGCCAGCCCGGCTCGAAAATCCCGTTCTGCCGGCCGAAGGGTGACAGACCGATCTTGTTGCGCAGCGCGCCCAGTGCGTCGTTGACGATCTGCGCCTTGTCCGCCCCGAACAGGATCAGATCGCCATCGACCGCGCCGGTGCGCTCGAGGACCGCCGCGATGGCGGCGTCATGAAGATTCTTGACGATCGGTGACTGCAGGCCTTCGCGACCCTTGGCCACGTCATTGACCTTGATCCAGGCCAGCCCCCGCGCGCCGTAGATGGCGACGAACTCGGTCCAGGAATCGATCTCGCCGCGCGAGATCGTCGCACCTCCGGGCACCCGCAGGACGGCCACCCGACCACCCGGCGTACTGGCCGGGGCCGAGAACACCTTGAACGCGACATCGGTCATCGCATCGGTCAGGTCGGTGAACTGCAACTTGATGCGCAGATCGGGCTTGTCCGATCCATAGAGGCGCATCGCCTCGGCATGCGTCATGACCGGAAACTCGGCCGGCAGGCTCACGTCGATCACGTTGCGAAAGACCGTGCGAACCATCTCCTCGAACAGGTTACGGATCTCCAGGGCGTCCATGAACGACACTTCGCAGTCGATCTGGGTGAACTCGGGCTGACGGTCGGCCCGAAGGTCTTCGTCACGAAAGCACTTGACGATCTGGTAGTAGCGATCGAAACCCGACACCATCAGCATCTGCTTGAACAGCTGCGGCGACTGCGGCAACGCGAAGAAGGCACCCGGATGCACGCGTGACGGCACGAGGTAGTCGCGTGCACCCTCGGGCGTCGACCGTGTGAGCATCGGCGTCTCGATATCGACGAAACCATGGGCATCGAGATACTTGCGCACTTCCATCGCGACCCGATAGCGCAGCATCAGGTTGGCCTGCATCTGCGGACGCCGCAGATCGAGCACGCGGTGCGTCAGGCGGGTCGTTTCGCTGAGGTTCTCGTCATCGAGCTGGAACGGTGGTGCGACCGACGGATTCAGTATCGTCAGGCTGTGGCAGAGCACTTCGATCTCCCCGCTCTTCAGGGCGGCATTCTCGGTGCCCTTCGGGCGACGGCGCACCTTGCCGGTGATCTGCAGGCAGAACTCGTTGCGCACGCTCGCGGCGCGCGCGAACATGTCGGCGCGGTCGGGATCGCAGACGATCTGCGCAATGCCTTCGCGATCGCGCAGATCGATGAAGATCACGCCGCCATGATCACGCCGGCGGTGAACCCAGCCGACCAGCGTCACTTCTCGGTCGAGATGCTCGGGACAAACCAGGCCGGTATAGCAGGTGCGCATGAGATGACTCTCCGGATTCAGGAAATGTGCGCCGACGACGGCACTGTGGGATCGGCTTCGGGCAGCAACTCAGGGGCAACCACACCCATGGATACCACGTATTTGAGCGCCTCGTCGACGGTCATGCGCAACGGCATGACCTGATCGCGCGGCATCATCAGGAAAAAGCCCGACGTGGGGTTCGGTGTCGTCGGCACGTAGACCGACACCATCTCGCCAGGGATCAGCGCGCGCACCTCCGAGGACGGCGCGCCGGTCTGAAAAGCTATCGTCCAGACGCCCTCGCGCGGATACTGGACCAGCAACGCCTTCCTGAACGCATTCCCGTCGGGAGAGAGGATGGTATCGCTGACCTGTTTCACGCTCGAGTAGATGCCGCGCACGATGGGAATGCGCGACAACAGCCCTTCCCACGCACGCACCAGGTTCTGGCCGATGAAATTTCGCGCCAGCAGACCGGTCACCAGGATGATCAGCGCCGTCAGCAGCACACCGAGACCCGGGATCTGTCGACCCAGCCAGATCTTCGGTTGCCACGCGTAGGGCAACAGATCCAGGGTCTGATCCATCGTGCCCACCAGCAGGTTGATGACCCATGCGGTGATGACCAAGGGCACCAGGATCACCAGACCGGTAACGAAATACGCTTTCATCGTTCAGGCTCGTCCAACGAAAGTTGAACCGGGAGAGACTGCGGTGAACATCCGTTCAACCGGGCGAGG
>JBGSTN010000360.1:0-2206 GCA_041736455.1 Burkholderiaceae bacterium
CGTCAGACTGGCCCGCTTGGTGCCGATAGACGGCGAACGATCCGGAGAGCTTATTTGTTTTAATTCAGTAAGTTAGGTTCGTACTTCGCGGGATGCCGATAGACCGCGAAAGGCACCTGATCACTCCCACTCGATCGTGGCCGGCGGTTTCCCGGAGATGTCGTACACCACCCGGTTGATCCCGCTCACCTCGTTGATGATCCGGTTCGACACACGACCGAGCAGATCGTGCGGAAGATGTGCCCAATGGGCCGTCATGAAATCCGTGGTCTGCACCGCGCGCAACGCGACGACGTGTTCGTAGGTACGGCCGTCGCCCATCACGCCGACCGACCGTACCGGCAGAAATACCGCGAAGGCCTGGGCCGTCAGTTCGTACCAGCTGCGACCGTCAGGCCCGGGCGTGCGTTGCAACTCATCGATGAAGATCGCATCGGCCGCGCGCAATGTATCCGCATAGCCGGGCACGATCTCGCCGAGGATGCGCACGCCCAGGCCCGGCCCCGGAAACGGATGCCGGTGCACCATCGCAGGCGGCAATCCCATGGCGATGCCCAGTTCGCGCACTTCGTCCTTGAACAATTCGCGCAGCGGCTCGAGCAGCTTCAGCGACAGTGTCTCGGGCAGCCCGCCGACGTTGTGGTGCGACTTGATCTTGTGCGCACCCTTGCCCTTGCCGCCTGCCGACTCGATGACATCGGGGTAGATCGTTCCCTGCGCCAGCCACTTCGCATCGTCGATGCGTTCGGCCTGCTCCTGGAACACCGCGACGAATTCGCCGCCGATGATCTTGCGCTTGGCTTCGGGGTCGCTGACGCCGGCCAAAGCGCCAAGGAATCGTTCGCTGGCATCGACATGGATGATGTGAAGCCCCATGTGCTCGGCAAAGGTCTCCATCACTTGAGCGCCCTCGTCCAGACGCAGCAGGCCATGATCGACGAACACGCAGACGAGCTGGTCGCCGATCGCGCGATGAATCAGCGTGGCGGCCACCGACGAATCGACACCGCCCGACAGTCCGAGAACGACGCGATCGCTGCCCACCTGAGCGCGAATCGCCGCGACGGCCTCTTCGATGAAGCCGGGCATCGTCCAGTCACCCTCGAGGGCGCAGATGTCACGCACGAATCGTCTGAGGATTGCCTTGCCTTGCCTCGTGTGGGTGACTTCCGGATGCCACTGAATGCCATAGAAGCGGCGCGCCTCGTCGGCCATCGCGGCGATCGGACAGTTGTCGGACGAGCCCATCAGCTTGAAGCCGTCGGGAAGGCTGTCGACGTTGTCGCCATGACTCATCCAGACATCGAGCATGCCGTGACCTTCCGGCGTGACACTGTCCTGGATATCGCGCAGCAAGGCCGTATGGCCGCGCGCGCGAACCTGCGCGAACCCGAACTCGCGATGCGTACTGCGGGATACCCGGCCGCCGAGTTGCGCAGCCATGGTCTGCATGCCATAGCAGATGCCCAGCACAGGCACGCCGGCGCTGAACACCGCATCGGGCGCCCGTGGCGTTTCATCGTCGGCCACCGAGTTCGGTCCACCCGACAGGATGATGCCGCGCAGGCTGCCATCGCTCTGCCACGCGTCGACGATCGCGGCGACACGATCCCAGGGAATGATCTCGCAGTAGACGTTCAGTTCGCGCACGCGGCGCGCGATCAGCTGGGTGACCTGCGAGCCGAAATCGACGATCAGGATTCTCTGGTGAATCACGGTCAGGTCACCTGATAGTTGGGCGCTTCCTTGACGATCTGCACATCGTGCACGTGAGACTCTCGCATGCCGGCGGTCGTGATCTCGACGTAGCGCGACGAGCGCCTCATCGTATCGATGTCGCGGCAACCGCAATAGCCCATGCTGGCACGCAGGCCGCCCACCAGCTGGAACACGATCGCCGTCACGGTGCCCTTGTAGGGCACACGGCCCTCGATGCCCTCGGGCACGAGCTTGTCGGAGTTGGCTTCCGGATCCTGGAAGTATCGGTCGGCAGCGCCCTCGCGCATCGCCGCGAGCGAACCCATGCCGCGATAACTCTTGTAGGACCGACCCTGGTAGAGGATGACCTCGCCGGGTGCTTCTTCCGTGCCCGCGAAGATCGAGCCCATCATCACCGAATGGGCGCCGGCCGCGATCGCCTTGGCGAGGTCGCCCGAGTAACGGACGCCACCATCCGCGATCAGCGGCACGCCCGTGCCCTCGAGGG
>JBGSTN010000391.1:0-3353 GCA_041736455.1 Burkholderiaceae bacterium
CGCATCGCGCGGGACTACGGGGGCCTTGCGCGCTTCGCGGCGTCCCTGGTGCGCGCCGCGCTGAAGTCCGATGCCGCGCTGGTCTCCGATACCGAGATTGCGGAGCTTTCCGAATCCACGTCGCAGATCCGCCGGATCGGCGTCAATCTCAATCAGATCGCGCACCGGCTGAACGTCGACGCGCGCGCATCGCTACGGGCGAGCGAGATGGACGCCATTCGCGCTGCGTGCCAGTCCATCAAACGGCAGGGCGGACTGGTCGACCAGATCATCCAGCGCTCGAAGAGGAGGGTGCACCATGGTCGACGGTAACCTGAAGCTTGGCCTCGCCGACGAGGACGCGTTCTGGGACCTGCTGGAAGGGCGTAAACGGGCCCGATCCGGCGCGCGGCCCGTTGGACTGTATCCTGGGAGTGCCATGGGCCAACCGAGGGCAGGGCAGGGCGCCTCAGGTCATCAAGCCCGACCGCGCCTGAGTCAATCCCAGCGCCTGGCCAAATTACTTCGCGTGGCGCAGCGGGCGCCTGAGGTGATGGTCAAGGTGACCGGCAAAGACCAGTCCGTCAAACAGCTGCGGGCCCATCTGGCGTACCTGGGCCGTGAAGAAGACGCGCAGGCCGAGCTGAACGACGGCCAGCGTCTCTACGGTCGTGAAGCCATCCGTTCCGCCAGCGATCTCATTCCTGACTCTCGCGATCCTCAGGACCCGAAGCAGACCGAAAGGGCGCTGTCGTTGCACGTGATGTTCAGCATGCCCGCAGGGACCGCGACGGCTGCGCAGGTTCATGACGCAGCCCGCGACGCGGCCAGCGTCCTGTTCCGGGATCACGAATACCTGACGGTGTTGCATGAGGACAAGCCGCATAAGCATGTTCACCTGGTGGTGGCGATTAGCAGCCACAGTGGGCGGCAGTTGCGCCATTACAAACCGCAGCTGCAACAGTGGCGCGAAACTTTTGCGGAAGCGCTGCGCGAGCGAGGCGTCGTCGCGGAAGCGACGCCTCGGGTGATTCGTGGGATCGGAGAGCGCGGCGTCGATCGGTCGGTGAGGGCTATCCGCGACAAACGAGCGCGAGCCAAGCAGGCGGGTCTGCCAGTGCCATCGCCGGCCCGAACGGACGCCGACAAGGTGGCGCAACTCGTGCGGGAAATCGAACGCGAGCGGGCGGGTCAAGGGACAAGCGATCGCCCCTGGGAGCGCGCGATTGCGCGCAATCGAGATATCGTCCAAGCAGGGTGGGCCCAGTTGCAGGACGAACTCCGACGCGGCGGCATCGCCGAGCAAGGTCAAGCGAGCGTGATCGAATCCTTTGTCAAAGACATGCCGCGCTCGGCAACGCTTCGTGATCGACAGCTTGATGCGCTACAAAAAGCCTCGGAGCAGCGCACGGAAAAGGCAATCGATCCCGTGCCGGAACGATAAGCATCTGAATACAATAATATTCAATCGCCCACATTGAGTGATTGTGCATATTATTGTATTCACTCTAATTCTTGAGGATGCTCGTCCGTTGTCATAGACGGCCAGTGCATTGAGCAGCGATGCGGCAACGACGCTTCAATATTTCGTTCGGCGACAAGCGGACAAGCATCACGGTCGACGCCGTGCTGTTCGAGCTCATGGCATTCAAACTGGGCTGCAGGCCGGACTCGGTCGAAGCGCATCCAACGGTCAGAAAGTGGCTTGAAGAGACGCTGGTCAGCCGGCTGGGCGACGGACCTGTCCACGATTCGGCATCGCAGTGGGCGAGGGTCTATCTCGTTGAAGCGGTTGCCGATCGGGAATTGACTCGCCAGCGAGACGGCTGGCGATTAGGCGATTCCTCAGTCTGAGTAACGCTGGGCGGACTTGGCGCTGGGCGCGACGCAGCTGTAGGTCGACTTGCGCGATGTCCCCATCTGTTCTGAACCCCGATGGATCAGTTGGCCACGTCCGGTCTGCCGTGTGCCAGGGCAGGGTAGGGCCAGGCGAACGTTCCGATGCTTGACAATCGTGCGATACCACCTCGTCGTGGTGGTGCGGGGCGCCCTTCGTCGCGGCGCAATACGGTGCCGCCCATTAAAAGGCATCACTTTCATCCGACGCATTTTCGACGTAAAATCGACATGTAATCACCGCGGAACCGACAAGATGAATACGGCTGCCTTTGCCACCGATGAGTTTGATCTGCAGGCCACTGGCCAGACCATTATCGACGTTGAGCGGTTCCGCGCGCGCTTCGCGCTGAGCAAGCAGACGCTTGCGTCACTGGCCGGTGTGCACCGCACGACGGTCACTGACGCGCCCAATAACGAAAAGCTGCAACGTCTGATGCGCGAGGCTCTGCGTGTGATGTCGGCCGCGTCTGCGATCACGAGCGACGCGACGCGGGCAATCTACTGGATGCGCAACACGCCCATCCCCGAGTTCGACCATCGGATGGCGTTTGACCTGATTGCCGCCGGCAAGACTGAAGCCGTGCTGAAGTACCTGCGCTCGATCGAGTCCGGTTCAACCGGATGATCGAAACCGGGCTTGGTCCGGACGCGGTGTTTTATCGTGCCTTCGCGCCGCGCTGGGCGCATCAACCAGAAAGCGGGGCCGGGGCGGCGATCGAAGGCGGGCGCTTCAACCGCCCCGGTATCGAAGCCAGGTATTTCGCGCGTGAGAGCGTTACTGCGCTGGCCGAATACCAGGCCGAGTCCCCAATGCTGTCGCCGTCGACGTTGGTCTCGTTTCACGTGACGGCCGC
Source organism: Burkholderiaceae bacterium (assembly GCA_041736455.1). Lineage (GTDB taxonomy): Bacteria > Pseudomonadota > Gammaproteobacteria > Burkholderiales > Burkholderiaceae_E > JAUIAI01. The sequence goes on from JBGSTN010000391.1 coordinate 2,733, forward strand.
ACGTGTGGTGGATTTCACCGCGGGCTATCGGCCGGATGCCTGGGCATCGATCTGGGCCGAAGCTGGCTGCAACTGGAAAAAGCTCTCGATGCTCGAGGACATCGAGCCGCCGAGTTGGGTCATCGGCGACCTGGTACGTGAGGCTGGGTTCGCCGGTATCCTCTACACATCGTTTCGGCATGTTGGCGGCACCTGCCTCGTCTTGTTCCCCGAGATGCAGGGCATCACCGAATTCTCAGCAGTGCCTTTCGACCCGGATCATCGGTTGCCCCGCGATGACGCCTCCTGGCGTGGCATCGAGACTTGAACATGCCGCAATGAAAACGGAATCATCCAGACTGGCTACCGACAATCCCTGCAATGGGCGTTGTACGGCATTTTGCGGCGTCACATTGCGATGAGTACCCGATCGTCTGCTCGCGAACCGACGGCACGATTGACGCTCCGGATCAGCGTTGATCTTCACGAGATGCTCAAGCGAGCCGCCGCGCTGGAGGGACGTACGGTGACCGACTTCGTGGCTTCGGCGGTGCATGCTGCCGCTCTTGAAGCCATCGAGCGGGCCGAGGTGATGCGCTTATCGCTTGCGGACCAGCACCGCTTCGCTCGAGCGCTCGAGGC
>JBGSTN010000441.1:0-1676 GCA_041736455.1 Burkholderiaceae bacterium
GGTGCCGACCCCGGCACGTTCGACCCGCGGCCCAATCGTCTGTCGCGCCTGATCCAGTCGCGCGGCATTTCCGATATCGTCGTCACCAGTCGTGATCACCGCAATGGCGCGGTGCCGATGCAGATGCTGCTCGAACTCCGCTTGAACGGCTTGCCGATCTGCGATCTCGTGTCGTTCTACGAACGCGAACTCGGGCTCATCAAGATCGATCATCTGCGGGCAAGCTGGCTGGTGTTCGGCAGCGGATTCGACCAATCGGCGTCTCGCGCACTCGTCAAGCGCACGTTCGATGTGTTCGCCGCCGTGATCCTGCTGTTGCTCGCCGCGCCTGTCATGATGCTGGCCGCCGTCGGTGTGCTGATCGAAACCGGACGCCCGATCCTTTTTCGGCAGATTCGATGCGGCAATCATGGTGACCCGTTCGAGATCATGAAGTTCCGCTCGATGCGCGTCGACGCCGAAGAAGACGGCCAACCGCGCTGGGCCAGCAAGGACGACGATCGCATCACCCCGCTGGGCAGGTTGCTGCGCCGGACGCGACTCGACGAATTGCCGCAGTTGCTCAACGTCCTGTCGGGCGACATGAGTTTCGTCGGCCCGCGCCCCGAGCGCCCGTTCTTCGTCGAGCAATTGTCCCGGCAGATTCCGTACTACCGGGTGCGGCACAACGTCAGGCCGGGCATCACCGGCTGGGCGCAGGTGCGATTGCCCTACGGCGACACGATCGAGGCATCGGCACGCAAGCTCGAGTACGACCTCTACTACGTGAAGAACAATTCGCCGATCTTCGACCTGATCATTCTTTTCGAGACGATCCAGGTCGTCTTGCGAAGGAAAGGTCGATGAGGCGAGCCGCAGGCCGACCATCTTCGACAGCGTGCGGCACATCGGCAATGATCGAGTCGACCGGGCCGGATCCGGAAAGCAAGGCATTCGTGCACACCGTGAACACTGCCGTTTCTTCCTACCGGCCCGTGTACCGAGCGCGTCGAAAGCCACTGAACGGGTTTTGCAGACCGCCCGTGCACTAATGCCCCACCTTCCGCGGGTCGACTCATAAAATCGGGAATGCCGCCATCACGTGGTGCCTGGATACTCTCTGACCGCTATGTCTACACCGGAACCGCTCCGCGCCCGCCTGATCGAATTCGTGGCTCGTCCCACCCGCACGGCTGCTGCAGAACAGGTCGACCCGGGCTGGCAGCGCATCCACGAAACGATCAGCCAGGACGCCACGCTGCTCGACAGACTCGCGGCCCGACTCGGCGTCACACCCGAGAATCTGGTGCGCTGCGCATGGGCGGTCATCATTGCCCGATGCACGGGAGCCGGGCAGGCAACGCTTGGTGTCGCCGATGCGCAAGGCAATGTCCGGCCGCTCACCGTCCATATCGGCAATGGCGACAATGCGCTGTCGCTCTGTGCGCAGATCACGGCAGCGCTCGCGATGCCTGCAGCACGTGCGCGCGGCGTGCCGGTCCGACCCGACATCGATGTGCTGTTGCTCGATCACTCGCAGGAACCGGTCGACTGTTCCGATGAATGGCTGGTCAGCAGCATCCTGCGCGACACGTCGGTCGACATCGAACTGAGGTTTCACGACCGCGGCCTCGACGTCGAAACCGCGACCAGCCTGCTCCAGTCGACCGGCGTGGCGCTGCGTGCGCTGCTGGCCG
>JBGSTN010000444.1:0-2014 GCA_041736455.1 Burkholderiaceae bacterium
ACTGAGCCTGGCCACCGGCCGGCTGATGTTCGGCGGCATCGGTAACATCGGCGCCTCGATGCAGGCCGGCGGCGGCAGCCGCGGCATGATGTCCTACGGGGGTATAGTGGGTGTCCGGGCGCGGTCGGTACGGATGTTCGAACATGCCTGGCCGGCCGATGGCCTGCTGGTCATGCATTCGGACGGCATCCGGTCGCGCTGGTCGCTCGACGACTATCCTGCAATCGCGAACCGTGATCCGATGATCGTCGCCACTGCGCTGCTGCGCGACTGCAGTCGTGGTCGTGACGACGTCTCGGTGCTGGTGGCACGGCGAATGGAGGCTGCGCATGGTTGACCGCAGTGCGATCGAGAAGCGGGCGTCGGCGCTGTCACGTGAGGCCCTGATCGACTGGATCGGCCGCCAGGCCGACGATCTCGAGGCGCTCAATACCGAACTGGTCGAAACCAACAACGGCGTCGTCGCGCTCTATGCCGAGCTCGACGATCACGCCGAACAGCTTCGTCAGGCGTCCGACCTCAAGAGCCGGTTCCTCTCGTACATGAGTCACGAGTTCCGCACGCCACTCGGATCGATCACCAGCCTGTCACGGATCCTGCTGCAGCGGATGGACGGGCCATTGACAGGAGAACAGGAAAAACAGGTCGAGTTGATTGCCGACTCGGTGGCCGAGTTGACCGAAATGGTCGACGATCTGCTCGACCTGGCCAAGGTCGAGGCCGGGCGCATCACCGTCTCGCCGGCTTGGTTCGAGATGGTCGACCTGTTTTCCGCGCTGCGGGGAATGTTCAAGCCGATCCTCGCCCGGCACCACATCGACCTGATCTTCGAGGAACCGGATAAGGTGATCGCACTCTTCACCGACCACAAGAAACTCTCGCAGATCCTGCGCAACTTCATCTCCAACGGCCTGAAGTTCACGCCCAGCGGATCGGTCCGGGTCTCGTCGACCTATGACCCGGACGCCCAGACGGTGACTTTTTCCGTGGTCGACACAGGCATCGGCATTGCCAGCGAGAATCAGGCGGCCCTTTTCCACGACTTCGTCCAGCTTGATTCGGTGATACAGAAACGTCTGCGCGGTACCGGCCTAGGATTGTCGCTCAGCAAGCGGCTGGCGGAGCTATTGGGCGGCTCGGTCGGCGTGATCAGCGAAATTGGTGAAGGGTCGACCTTTTACGTGACGATTCCGATCCGGATCCCGGGTCACGAAGTTGCCCCGTTCGAACCTCACTCCGGACCGATCGAGCAGGCGGCCTCGAATGAATGATCCGGCCGCCGCGTCCAGGACAGGTACCACGATCCTGGTCGTCGACGACAACGCGGCATCGCGCTATGCGACCAGCCGGCTGTTGCGCGGCGCAGGGTTCGTCACCCTCGAAGCAGCGACCGGTCGCGAGGCGCTCGAGCTGGCCGAACGCGGGCCTGACGCGATCGTGCTCGACGTCAATCTGCCGGATATCGACGGGTTCCGGGTCTGCAAGATCCTCCGTTCGCGGCCCGAGAACGGCTGGACGCCGATCATCCACCTGTCCGCCTCGTTCGTCGACGGTGCCGATCGGGTCTATGGCCTGGACTCCGGCGCCGATGGCTATTTGACCCATCCAGTCGAGCCGCCGGTCCTGGTCGCTACCCTGAACGCCTTCATTCGCGCACGCAGTGCCGAGGACCAGCTTCGCCGCAGCGAGGAGAAGTTCCGCTCGGTGTTCTCGCATGCGATCAACGGCATCGCACTGCTGGATGAAGCGCTGGTCTTCCAGGAAATCAATGCGGCAATGGCGCAGTTGCTCGGCCACCGTATCGACGCGATCATTGGCACCTGTTGCCTCGACTATGTTCCGGCCGCGCACCGGGTCGCGGCCGAGGCATTGTGGCAGCGCTGGCGTCACGACGGGGCCGGCACCGGGATCTATCCGCTGGTCCGCGACACCGGCGTCCCGATCGAACTCGACTGGAACATTTCACGACATGCCGGCCCGGGCATCTGGCTTGCGGTCGTCACCGACGTCACCG
>JBGSTN010000455.1:0-29341 GCA_041736455.1 Burkholderiaceae bacterium
CAATACCGATCCGCCTGCAACCGTACCGCAGCCCGTCACGGCACCGCCACCCGTGCCGACGGATCCGCTCGAACCGCCGCCCGCCCCGGGGCCGTCGCTTTCAATTGCTGCCGATACCGGTGCCGGCGCAACGATCAATGGCCCCATTACCTACACGTTTACCTTCAGTGCGGCCGTCGACGGTTTCAGCGCCGGGGACATCGATGTGGCCGGCGGAACCGTGACGCGTTTCTCCGGCACCGGCGCGATCTACACCGCCGAAATAACACCGGATGCGGGACAGGAAGGACAGCTTTCGGTCCAGGTGGGCGAGGGCGCGGCGAGCGGAACGCGTGGCGCAGGGAGTATGGGAGCAAGTGCAATCCCGATTGCGTTCGACCGCATCCGACCCGATCTGGACATCTCGGACGACATCACCGGCGCCGCCAGCGGGCCGGTCGTATTCACTTTCACCTTCACAGAACCGGTGGTGGGTTTCACGATCGACGACATTTCGATCCAGTCGTCCGGCGCCAACCCGGTGGTGGGTTCGCTAGAGCGGGTCGATGGGTCGACCTATACGCTGGCCGTATTGCCAGTGGCCGGGGACCCGGGCCTGTTGCGCGTGTCGGTGGCGGACGATCGAGTGGAAGATGACGCCGGCAATGGCAACATCGCTTCGCTGCAGATTCAACCGTTCAGCGATTCGGGCGCGTCGCTCGCGGCCGCTGATATTTTCGACGACCCTGCCGGGTACGGATCGGCAGTCCTCGCTCGACTCGTTTCGGACAACGATTCGACCGCTGGCATGGCACCAATGCATGAAGCGCCCGCATTCCGCGGCACGGTTGGCGCTCCGATGAGCATCGCGTCCTACGCGACAGTGGCGCCATTGGGCCCGGATCCCCTTGCGCAATCGCCAGGGATCGAGGTGATCTGAATACGGCACGGCTCGATTGCGGGCGCGAACGACCGAACACCGCTCGAGGGGAGAGTGGTGTTGGTAGTGGAGGTCGTTGCAGCACCGACGTGGACGCTTCGCCAATGTCGCACGATTCAGACTTGCGCGGAGAATGGCGACGCAGTGCTCATACCTTGAAGCGGTCGTCGACGGGCACCTGCATCGCCGTCATCATCCGATTACCTTCCGTGGCCAGGCCGATGACGTCGAGCAATTCGCCATACTGCGCATCGGTCATGCCCCTGTCTCGAGCGAAATGCGTGTGCGTGTGAATGCAGTACTCGCAGTTGTTCATGATCGACACCGTGAGGTAGATCAATTCCTTGGTCAGCGCGTCGAGTTCGCCGGGCGCCATCGTCTCTTTCGCCTTGAACCAGTTTCGCCTGAGCATTGCCGGATGATTGGCCATTGCGCGCCAAGAATTGTTCACGTAGTCGGTATTGCGGGTGCGGCGGATGTCGTCGAATACCTCGCGTGCCTGAGGGTCGGCCTGGTCGTCGGTCAGAATCTTCACGGTCGCCATTGTCTGTCTCCATATTTGAATTTGACTCGAAGCGGACGATTTTTTCGGCAGATCGGCGCCCCTCAGTCGGTCGGGTCGGTCGAGCGCAGGCCACGCGCATCGGACAGGAAATCACCGAGTGTACCCAGCCGATCGACGTGTGCACAGACGACTCGCAATGCCGCCAGCAGAGGCACCGCGATCACCGCACCGATGGTGCCCCAGAGCCAGGCCCCGATGCCCAGCGCGACCAGGATCACCACCGAATTCAGGGCGAGGCGGCGTCCGACCAGCCAGGGCGTCACGAAACTGCCCTCGATCGCCGACACGGCCAGATAGCCCAGTGCAGCCGTGACTGCCGTGGAGAGCTGATCGCTTGCCACCAGAGCTACCGTCGCAACCACCACGGTGCCAATCAATGCGCCGACATAAGGGATGAAATTGAGGAACGCGGCCATGACGCCCCACAGAACCGGGTTGGGCAGGTCCAACATCCAGATGATCGCGCCGATCGCCACGCCCACCCCGGCGTTGATCATCGTAATCGTGAGCAAATAGACGGACAATTCCTGTTCGACCGCGTACATCATCGTCAGGGCGCGCTTCTTGTCGGTCATGGTCGGCATGAGCCTGACCAGCTTGTTGTAGAACAGGGTTCCCGACGCGAGCAGAAAAAACGCGAGCATCAGCGTGACCGCAGCGGAGGTCACGGTCGACAACAGGTCGGTGGCCGCCGAGGCAATCAGCGCCGGTTGCTGCACGACGACCTTCTGAATGTCTCCCGCAGCGTCGTCGGCCATGGCCTCGACCCGTTTCGATGCCTCGATCACCTCGACCATCGGTTTACGCAAGGCCTGCCAGTGCTTCTTGACGTGGGCGCTGGCCTGCGGCAATCGGTCGGTCCATTCGCTGAAGGAACCACTCAGGCCATAGACTCCGGCAACCCCCACCGCGAGCATGGACAGCATCAGCGCGAAGGCCGTCAGCGGCGGGGGAATCCGCCGGCGCGCGAGGAATCGGACAATCGGCGAGAGGGTGAGGGAAACCAGGATCGCCACCGCGATCGGCATGAACAGGTCCTTGCCGAAAAAGAGCGCGGCACTGGCCGCCACCGCGGCGATGATCCCCAGGGGCACGGTGATTGCGTGACCCGGTTTCCACGGTGGCGGCCTCGCCCCGACGGAACCCGCTGCGTCGAGGTCTGGAGCCTCGGGAGTCGAATCGTTCATCTTGCCTCCTTCTTTGGACGGCTGAATCTCCCCCTATGACGACGGGCAGTCAAGCGAATCGACGAGAAGGGTGGCCCCGCCACGACGTGGGCGCCTGGCATCGATGGCCGAGATCACGAGCAGGCGCTCAGTCTCCAAATCGAGGCCGATCCCAACTTGAATCTCGACGCTTGAAGGCAGCCGCAAGTTGAGTCTGTGGCCATCCTCTTCGGCGACCGCGCATGGCTTGACGAATGCGAGAGGCGGCGTGACTCACGCCTCCCACGCTTTGGATCACTCTGATGGAACGCGTGCCGACGTCCAGGGCGACGGTCAAGTAGGGCCGTCCGATAGGGGCTCGATACAGATCGTCCACGACTATCACGTCGGAAACTGTGTGGTCGATTTGAACGACATCAAGGGCATGATGAACGGAATGCGTTCCCGGCTTGTTTTGATAGGTGGGTCGGGCGACGAGGGCCTCTTGCCAGCGGCGAGTAATCGTGCGGCGCGACGTAGCGGCGAAACGGTTGAGACGACAGACACGAGCGACTTCGTTGACCAGGTAGACATTTCGAAGCAGGCGCGGCCGTCGAATTCATTTTGCAATCACCTCGTCGAGCAGACGGTTCTGAAGCAGAGAAAGTCGACGGGCGCCTTTCGGGATCCTGCGTCGTTCGCTGTTCGTCACACTCGTCGTCAGACCCGAAGAGCTTGATCGGCGACGACATCGATACACCGTCGTCCAGTGAACATTCAGATGCGATGCAATACGTCGAGCAGTCTCTTTCGACATCGGGCCACTACCGACGCTGCGAAGCATTGCGGCTTGCCGAGACAGCCCGTCCAGACTCGCATCAGGGATCGCTTCGAGATGATTCTGCGCGCGACGCGGCGGAGCCGAAATGACATTCTCGTGCCTGGATTTTCTGCGGTGTATCGGTGCGACTTCCACTGATGACTTGGTAGCAGATATATCGCCCTAAACTTGGACGGATACAACTGAATGAACAGTCGCGGCAGGGTGAATGAATAGACGTTATCGACGCTGGATCAATAAGTTAGAGACGACTCTCCATTGGCAGTCGGTGCCCCGCCATTAGCATGATTGGAATGCGCCATATTCGATAAAGGCTGCTTGCACAGCTTGCAAGGTGCCGTCAGAAGTTGCCAAGCCTTCGACGATCGTGACCGTCCGCCCGCTTGACTGTGCCGCGAGCGTCAAGCAGTTCAGCACCCTCTGCCCATCCAGATGCATGGTGCACGCGCTGCATTGACCCTGATCGCACCCTTTCTTGGTGCCGTAATGGCCGACATGGTCGCGCAGTGCATCGAGCGGAGTCACGCTGGTGCCAAGTCGCAGCGCATGCCGCTTGCTATCGACGTTGACGTTGAGTTTGACGGGTCGATGAGCTTCCATGTCGTGGGTACTCTTCAAGTGGTGGATGCGGAACGTTGCTAAGCCACGCGCCGGCATCGGCGCCGGCGAATGCGCGCAACTGGAATCGGCGGAGGGAGACAAATTCGCAAAGGTCGTGCCCAGCGGCGCGGTTTTGACGTTGGCGTCCACCCCAGAAGTCACCGCTGCGCGCCAGACTTGCGCGTCAGTCCACCGCAGCTGCAAGCGCCGCTGATTGTTCCAAGTCCGCCTGCAGGCGCTCGAGCTTCTGCGCCACCCATTCCTGTGAGTCCGCTCCGAAGAGAAAGCGCGCAGGGACGGTCGAGCCACTGGCCAGCCTGACGATATGAGCTGCCAGATCCGCCGGGTCGTTCGCCTGCCGATGGTTGGCGCCGGCAATATACGCCTCGAACCCGGCTGCGGCCTCTGCGTAGTCGGCGACCGGTATATCGCCGTGGCGAGCGGAACTGGGATCGAGAAAATCCGTGCGCAGCATGCCCGGCTCGACGACGAGCGAGCGGACGCCAAAGGGTGCGAGCTCTTCGGCCAGCCCCTCAATCCATCCTTCGACGGCAAATTTCGACGCTGAGTACAGTGTCCCGCCGGCATTCGAAACCAGCCCGCTTGCCGACGAGATCGTCACGATCAAACCCGACCTGGCGGCGCGCATGCCGGGCAGCACGGCGCGGGTCACAGCCATCGGGCCAAATACATTGACGTCGAACTGGCGCCGCGCGGCGCTCTCGCTCACCATCTCGAAGTAACCGAGCTGGGCTTGCCCCGCATTGTTGACCAGTACGTCGATCGCACCCGCGCAGGCGGCCGCTTGCGCCAGGGCCCGGTCGATGCTCGCCTGGTCGGTGATGTCCATCTCGACGCGATGCAGCGTCCCGGCAGTTGTAGCCTGCAGGCCGGCCAAGTCGACGCGGGAACGTGCCGTCGCGACGACGGTATGACCGGCATCGAGTGCATGCAGAGCGATCTCGCGTCCAAGTCCCCGGCTGGCACCAGTAATCAACCATGTCGTCATTCAGAACCTCCATTCATTGATCTAGGCACCCATCATAAGCCGTGATAATGGCGGTGATAAGATGGGTGCTCCTAAACGAGCTCATTAGCGCGGCTACTCAATGAGGATCGATCAACTGAATGATCTGGCGGTATTCCGGGTCGTCGCGGCGGAGCGCGGCTTTACCCGCGCCGCTGTGAGGTTAGGCGTGACGCAGTCTGCGTTGAGCCAGACGTTGAAACGTCTGGAGGCGGAACTCGGCGTCAAGCTGCTGGTGCGCACGACACGCAGCGTGGCGCCGACGTTCGCCGGTGAACAACTGCTGGCGACGCTGGACCCGGCCATGGCCGACATTGCCGCGTCGCTGGATGCACTCAAGAGCCAGCGCGACAAGCCCGGCGGAACGATACGCGTCACCACCGGGAAGCACGCAGCCGACACGGTCCTGTGGCCCGCCTTGGGGGAACTGTTGCCGCGCCATCCGGATATCCACATGGAGGTCAGCGTCGACAACAGTCATGTGGATATCGTCGCGGAGCGCTTCGACGCCGGCATCCGGCTTGGCGAGCGGCTCGAGCGTGACATGGTGGGCATCCCCGTCGGTCCGGCGCTGCGCATGGCTGTCGTCGGTTCGCCGGCCTATTTCTCCCTGCACGGGCGACCGCAGGCGCCGGCCGACCTGCGCGACCATCGATGCATCTGCTTCATGCGCCGCGATGGCGCAATACCGGCCTGGGAGTTCGAGAGGGACGGACGCAAAATTGCCATCAAGGCAGCCGGAGGCGCCGTGTTCAATGATGGCGACTTGCTGATCAAGGCTGCAACGGCAGGCTTGGGCATCAGCTACATCATGGAAGATCAGGTCGTCGCAGCGCTGGCACGGGGCGATCTTGAACGCGTGCTGGAAGATTGGTGCATGCCATTTGCCGGTTACTACCTGTTCTACCCGAACAGGCGGCATCCGATGTTGGCGTTCACGATGTTTGTCGCGGCGCTGGTGGCCAGGCGCGACAAGCAATAAGCCCTTCCTCGCGCGGACGGGATGGGCATCGTTCGCAGCACAGGCCGAACAATCGGATCTTCGCCCGGAGGCGACAGCAGGCGCACCACGAAGTCGTGAACGGCTGAGCGGCTTCCTGTGTAGTCGCGAGTTCGAATCTCATGCCATATCGGTGCGGGACAGCGGCAGCCGTTTCCGATTCGCGCCTCGATGAACTCTCGGTGCTCATCGAGCGGGGTTGGTCCGCGAACTCGCGGGGCGTGTTCCGGAAAACTCCCCGCGAAAATGAACTTGCGCCCCGTCGGCTGGCTGATCCCGAGGGTGCGCGCGATGGGCTTCATTTTGTGGCCCTGCCCATGCAGCTCCATGACCTTCTCGTACAGAGCCAGCCGAGCCGCTCGCCGATCGTCGCTCAAGCGCTGCCAGCTGCGAAGTGCTGCGCTGGGTAGCAGAGCTTGCCGCCCCATCGAGACGTTGGTGAATTCCACCAGCTGGGCCACCTGCCGGCGCTGCTGTCCGATTCGATGCAGCGTTCTCTGACCGCTTGAATCCACCACTGTCATTCTCAATGGATATCGACATCCGAAGCGGGCGCTGCGCTGTCCTCGCGATCCTCCGGGTGGCCGTGAAACTGCATTGTCGAGGTGTACTGCACGAACATCACGCAACGAATCATTTTCATCCTGGTCATCGGTTCAGTTCATGACGCTGTTCGAGGCTGACACCGCAGTCGATTCCTTTTGCAATTAACCGGGTCTCATTGCCAAGAATGGGCGCTGGCGCGTCGCCGACGTTTGGTGCAGCGCGACGGACGATCTGACGACTGGCTCCTCTTTGAGACGTCGCTTGACCCCACGGGGACTGATCGTTTCGCGTCGCACCCCCATTGCCTGGGAACATTAATTGCAGCATTGAAAGTATGACGTTAAGGAGATTTCGATGAATCACGATATCCCGGGGCGCAAGCCCCCTCGCGCTGCGCCGTTGCAACCTGACCGCCCTTTACAGCAGTCGGATCACGAAAGTTCCTCGGTCGAATCCAGCGACAAAGCCAAAGCCAAAGCTGATGCGAAAGCGGCGCACAAGCACCGGGTTCAATCGGACACTGCGGTGGAAAACACGTCGGACTATGATTGAACGCGCCAGTGTTGATTTCCGTCAAAAATGTCAGTTATGTCCGCCGCAGCCTGGCCAGCAAGGCGATGTTTGCATTCGTATCGTCCGGAACGAACCGGGTTGGAGATGCATGACGCGCCGGCGTTAGGCGAGCGCACGGTCAGTGGGCGAGTTGCCAATACTGTACGCAGGCATCGTCTTGATCCGCATGTGCTGTTCAAGCAGTCGCTGAGTCTATTCAATGTTCCGGCGATCGCCGTCGCTGAGTTTGAATGCCCTGCTATGACGTTTGTCGAGCGCGCCGGCCAGGAACGAGGCGCAGTTCGGGCAGCCAAAAGGGTAGGGCGCACTTCCGACGTCGAACCGGTACGGAATGCGGTGCTGGCATACCGGACATCTGGAATGGCCGATTGGACAATCGAACAGGTAGGCGCGGAAATGAAAACGCGGTCAGCAATGGTCAATCGGGTTCCCCACTAGTTCGAACGGACACCGTCGTACGCTGGCGGCTGCGGTCACTGCAGACAATGCTTCAAGCGGTAGATCCGTCACTCGGGGGGAGCTCACTGGGTCCCTTCCGATTCGCCGGGCTGGCGCCCTCACTGTGTCCGAGAGGTAGCGTCGGAGGCCACCCGCGGTAGCACAATCGTAAACACCGTTCGCACAACGTCGGAGCGAACGTCGATTTCGCCGCCATGTGCTCGGACAATCTCCCTGGCGATAAATAGCCCCAGGCCCAGACTTCCGTCGTCAGGTGTGGCGGCACCAAGGTTCATTCCGCGCCTGAGCGGCTCAAATATGTGGGCAATGAATTCCACCTGAATCGGCGGGCCAACATTGCTTACGACGAGTGTGACCGTCTCGTCCGCACCGGCGAGAGCCACGTCGATGGGTTGGCCCGCCTCGCCGTACTTCAAGGCGTTGATGACTAGGTTGGCCAGCACTTGGCGCAGTCGGTTAGCGTCCCACGAACCCTGAAGGTTACCTTCAGATTTCAAACGCAACTCGCGACCAGCGTTGGAGGCTTGGAGGAGCTCGACTTCTTCAGTGACCACTGTTCCCAGGTCGCAAGCGACGGGAGAAATGCGAATGCCGACGCCGAGGTTCGAGCGATTGAAATCAACGAGGTCGTCCAACAGTGCCTGTATACGCGCGCCGCTGCTGATGAGCTTCCCAGCAGCATTCGAGACGGCGGCCCCGGCGTTAATCATCCCCAGATAATTAGCCGTCACCACGACGGTTTGCAGAGGATTTCGCATATCGTGCGCTAGCATGCCCAGCAACAAATTGCGCGAACGCTCTAGTTCAATTGAAAAGGAGCGGACGGACTCGGTCAGCGACTGGTCGATGGCTTCGTTGAACCGGATGGTGTCGTCCACTTCGATGGCAGTGGGGAATTCTGAGGCCGTCCACAGGCGAAGAACGCTCGCCCGCAGTGCTCGGTACTCGGCCACCATCTCGTTTATGTTGAACCCGCTGCGAGCGCGCATGAGGGCGTGCGTTTGAGCGGCCGTCTCGGGCGCATCACGTACAACTGGCGCGTTACCTTGCGACTTCAGCAACTGCTCGTCATCCGTCTGGGTTGTGGCCAAGTCTTTGGCGATAGCTTCAAGCATCTACGGTGCATGGTCGCGAATCGCATCGCGGCTCATGTGCACGCTCACCGGCGTGACCGCCGCAGCGAACGCGTCCCACTCGGCTAAAATCGCTTCGCGATTCGCGAGAATGAACTCGTGGAGTCTCACCCCGCCTCCATCGATAGTAGAAAAATTGCTCACAGTTGCCGCGTGGGTAATGTATTCCAAGCCTAGGACTTTGTCTGCCGCGAACCTTGCTCCGTATGAGACCGGCCTACGTTGCGTCAAGAGAGGTAGCGTGGCCGGCCGGACAGCCCTGCGTGTGCCGGTGTGCCCGACCTGCGCCAGTGCGCAAAATTCTCGTTAGCCCGGCCGACCGGAGCGCTGTCGTCGATTGACGAAGTCAATCTTTTCGTGAAAGTCCAAGTGAGTAGGAACGTCGTGAGCAGGCCCATCATCAGTGGTCCCCTGCGCCAGTCCAGGTGGCGAGACCGCCGACCAGAGACAGGCAATCTGCTCAAGTGTTTGACGCCGAAATATTGATGGGCATACAGTAAGTGATGACCCTGGTCGCATTACTGGTTCCATGGTCGTTGGCGGTAACTACGTATGTTGATATCCATTGAGGCTGGGCAAAACGATCTGGGGAGACCGATGCATGGTCTGCCCCGACATTAGAAGTGTCGATTTGAGTGAAGACAAGAAATGCGTTCGCGCCGATGCATCCGGCCTGTCGTTGTGGATTATTGCCGATGGCTTCGATGGAACGTGCAAACCCCGGACCCCATCAAGCAATCAGTCATCAGAAGTGGTCCGGATCATTTGAACAACCGAATCCACAAGATAAGTGGATTGCCTGGGGCGGTTTACGGTGCTGAGTTGTCCACCGCGTTGCCCGCGACGAACGACCGACGCGGTGGACAACTCATCGCGCACCACTCAAGCTGCCAGTTCAAGGGTGGGCAGCGGTTTCTCATCGACGCACATTGGTGGCACTCGGCCGACCGACGAGTGAGGTCGGTCGTTGTTGAACCAGTCGATCAAGGTGGCGATTGCGCGCCATGCAATTGTGGTGCTGTCGTAGGTTTTCGAGTAGATCTCGTCGCATTTGATCGTCCGCCAGAATGGCTCCACGAAGACATTGTCACGCAATGCGCCACGTCCGCCCCTACTGCACTGGCAACCTCGATCGATGACGACGCTGACGAAGTCTTCCGCATTGAACCGACTGCCCTGTTCGGTGTTCACGAGTTCCGGAGTTCCGTGGGCCACCTATCTCATGGCCTGGTTGAACTTGGCTGAATGCATCTGCGACACGTTACGACTCGCGCAATCAATAGCGATTAGCGCTGCTGCAGGGCACGCCTTGAAATCGAGCGCCCTGCAGCAAATCAAATGTACTACTTGTGCTGCGCCAACCCCTTCATCTCAGCGATGTTCTCCGTCATTCGCTCGGTCAGCCCAGTCATGGTCTCGACCTGTGCTTTCTGCATTACCGCTGCCATCTGACTCATGTCAGCGAGTATTTTCTGCCATGCCTTGTTTGCAGTTTCAGCGTGCCTGGTCATGCTGCTGCCCATTGGGTCGCCAGCCATGGCGCGCCGGGTGAACTCCTGCATGTCGTGCATGACCTGAGTCAACATGCCCGTTTGTGTGCGTGCCATGGCCTGCATGGCATCGTAGGCAATCTTGTTGGCCGCGACGAGCGCATCGATGTCCTTGCGGCGCGCTTGAACGAACGAATTCGTGTCCACGCCGGGCACCTTGAATTGCTCGAAAGTCATGGTCAGAGCTTGGAAAGGGTCGTACTCCGCCGTAGTGTCTTTCTTGGTGTTGGTTGCCATAACAGTTTCCTGATTTAGTGGCCTCTAGAAGAAGAGATACGCGAGCATCTGCGTGCATTGATTTTAGGTTTCTTGAGACAAAAGTTCTCGTCCACCGAGGGACAACAACACGCCCTGTGATGGTCGGCGCGAAATCAAAATGCGTGCCTGTGATTCAGTGACTGAATTGCACCGGATCATTCAAAATCGCGCTCGTAAACCGCCGTCTGGTGCGTCAGTACGCGTTGGATGCGGTCTCAGGCAACGCCGGTTAAACCGAGGATTTCAATCAAGCATTGCCGAATCTTTGCGTTCGACCATTTGTCAAAAGCTATGTGGCGCGTGCGAACGGATTTGCCGCTTGACGCCGATTGCTCGGCATTCGCAATACCCCGCTATGGCGCGTCGATCCTGCTGAGAGAGATGGTCACTGCATCGATCCGGGCAAACCGGAACGAGCCAAACATCGACAGGAGGTACGGATGGCAGCAGATCGCCTGAACTCGTCGTATCGCCATCGAACCTGCCGCGCTGCGGACTTCTATTGTTCGGTGATCAGGATCGGTTTGAAGGTGAAAAGAAGATACAGCGGGTAGCGTGACAGGTCGCAGGCCTTGAACGACGGCGTTTCATCTTGTACGTCTGAACACATGACGTGTGAAGACCCATTCGCGCCTGGCATCCCGGCCATCGGTGTTCACAGTGACGGTCGCTCGCAAGACGTCTTGCGAGAAGCGTCGATTCAAATCTGGCCGGAATGGCGTATTTCGGGTATGCGTCATCGGATCTCAAGTTTCATACTTCGATCCGCACGGCGCGGTTCGACACAGCGTCCCTCATGCTCGTCGGTGACGCACAACACAGACCACAGGAGATGGATCATGACGGACTCGATTCATGAGGCATCGTTGTCTATTCGAAGGTCGAATCGACCAGCCAGACGACACGCGCTGGATCAGCGCATCGCCATAACCGCAGCGACCGGGCTACTGTTCGGTGTTTTGCTGTTGCTGCTGGGCGGCTGCAACAGCGAGAACGATACCTCGGCTCCGACGACCACGCGGCAGATCTCCGCGGGCTCCGGCCACGCCTGTGCGCTGACGGGCGCCGGCGCGCGCTGCTGGGGCAGGGACGACTTTGGCGAAAGTAACGTGCCATCCGATCTGACAGGCATCGTCCAGATTGCCGCGGGCAGTGAGTACACCTGTGCCCTGGCCAGCTCCGGCGTGCGCTGCTGGGGACGGAGCGAGTTCGGTCAGACTACCGTTCCGGGCGATCTGACCGGCGTCACGCAGGTGTCCGCCGGCTCGTTCCCGATGTGTGCCCTGGCCAGCACAGTTGTACGCTGCTGGGGCGACAGTCAGGCCAACCAGCTCACCGTCCCCGGAGATCTGACCGGCGTCATGCGTATCGCTGCTGGCGGCGATCACGCCTGCGCATTGACCAGTACCGGCGTGCGCTGTTGGGGAAACAATGTCAGCGGCCAAACCACTGTCCCTGACGATCTGACGGGCGTCACCCGAATCTCTGCCGGATTTTTGCACACGTGTGCCCTGACCGATATCGGCGTGCGCTGCTGGGGTGCGAACGGTTTTGGCCAATCCACTGTTCCCAGCGATCTGACCGGCGTCATCGAGATCTCAGCGGGTGACGACTATACCTGTGCGTTGGCCAATACCGCCGTGCGCTGTTGGGGTTGGAACGACATGGGCCAGTTCACCGTCCCCAGCGACCTCAATGGCGTCACCCAAATCTCTGCAGGCAGTGGCCACATCTGTGCCTTGACGAGCACCGGCGTGCGCTGCTGGGGTAACAATACGTCCGGCCAAACGACGATACCGGACGGACTGTGATGCGGCGCGCGCGTGAACCTTGCGGCGCCGCAGGGCGAGGGGAGGGCTTGCAACCAGTACGTCTGGCGGTATCGTCGGCCATTGGCGAGTTCCGGCTAACAGCGGGCGTCAGCCGCTGGGTCAACGGCCGCTGTCGACCCCATGCCGATTTCGGAATATCCGGTGTCGCGAGCACACCGCAGGCTGCTTACATGGAGTCCTTGCTGCACGACGTCTCGCTGTCGCCCCCGGGCATGTTCGAGGTGGTCTCGTTGTCCGACTACCACCTGGTGACGCTTCAGCTGCCAGCTTCGCTGCGTTACGTCAATTTTCACACGCCTTACCTGCGTCAATCGCCCCAGCAGTTTCGGACACCGTATTCGATGTCGTTCGATTGCACGCCGGGTGCGGGGTCGCTCGTGACCAGCCTCACGCCGGTATCGAGATTGCCGCCTGGCGCTTCGCCTTTGCGGATGGCCGTTGCGAGCGCGCGGACGCCTTCTCGTGCCATGTTTGCCGGGAACTGCATGGCGGTTGCATCGATTTCGCCTGATCTCACGACGCTCTTCATCGCACGGCAACCGCCGTCGACGGACACGAGGATCGTTCGGCCGAGATCCACCTTGGCATTCTTGAGTGCTTCCAGCGCTCCCAGCGCGGCGGGCTCGTTGACCGTATAGACAATGTTGACCTTCGGCGTCTTGCCGAGGATCTCGGCCATGCGCGTTTTCGCGCGCTCTCGATCGCCTTCGGTATCGACGGTCGCGACGATGGCCGGGTCGCCCTTAGCCAGTCCGAATCCTTCGAGAAACCCATTGCGCCGCAATTCGCCCGAACTGATACCGGGCGCCAAGTCAAGCATCGCGATCTTCGGTTCGATGTTCAACTGCTTCGCCTTCGCCGACGCGTACTCCCCGATACGTCGGCCGGCATTCGCGTTGTCGGTCGCGAAGAAGGCATTGACCGCGTCGGGCGGATCGACCGGCGTATCGACGGCGATGACGATGACTCCCGCGCGCCGTGCCGCTTCGATCGCCGGCAGCAGCTTCGTCGAGTTCGTCGGCGCGATGAGAATGCCCTTCGCGCCGCTGGCGACCATTTGCTCGAGTGCCCTCTGCTGGCTTTCGACGTCGACGTCGCTGTTGCCCGTTGCCGTGAGCAGGTTGACTTTGCTGTCCTTCGCGGTTGCCATCGCCACCTCGCGCATCGTGATCCAGTACGGGTTCGCTTCCTGCTTGGTGATCAACCCGATCGTCACATCGTACTTTTCAGAGCAAGCCACGAGGCTGAACGCCAGCCCTGCCAGGACCAGTGGTCCGGCGACGTGCCGCAGGGTTGCCGAGTCGATCATCATGCGAGCCCCCTTGCCGGTGCGTCGGGTTCGTCTTGCTCGTCGACGATGTCCGGTCGCGTGTGATTCAGGTCGAACAGCGCATAGGCGGCCACGAGGGCGAGGCAGATCGCGGGCACGATGTAACCCATGGCCGACCCTGCCAAGTCCATGACCGCAGCATGCGCCATCGGCATGATGGCACCGCCTAGAATCGCCATGACCAGTCCCGCCGAGCCGAATTTGGCATCATCGCCAAGTCCCTGCAGGGCCAGGCCGTAGATGGTCGGGAACATCAGCGACAGCGAAGCGGATGTCGCGACAACTGCGATCAGTCCGATGATGTTCAGCGCTACGAGCGAAACCAGGCAGCACGCCACGCCGAACAGCGCCATGATCATCAACAACAGTGCCGGTCGAATCACGCCGAGCAGCCAGGTCATCAGGAAACGCGAGAACAGGAAGATGATGAGGCTGCCTTGCAGCCACCAACCCGCAGCGATCGGTGATACACCCACGACGTCCTGCGCGTAGAGAATGGTGAAAGTCCAGACGCAGGTCTGCGCTGCGACATTGAAGAACTGCGCGATCACCCCGTAACGGTAGTGCCGGTTATTCCAGAGCCGGCTTCCTACATTGGCGGAAGGCATGGCGCCTCGAGCTGCGAGCTCGGCCGGCGATTTCTGCGTCGGCAAGTCGAATTTCGTGAAGAAAATCAGCAGCCAGATGACGACGAGCACGAAGGCAATGCCGAGATACGGCGCCAGTACGAGGCCCAGATCCGCTTCCTGGCTGGCACGCAAGCGCTCCTCGCTCATGATCGCCTTGCTGGATTCGGGCGTCAGCGACGGCAGGATCATCACCGCCCCCATGAGGACACCGATATTCGCGCCGATCGGGTTGAAGGATTGAGCGAGGTTCAACCGTTGCGTTGCCGAAGACTCTTTTCCCATCGCGATGACGAACGGATTAGCCGAGGTTTCGAGGATCGAGAGTCCGGCGGCAAGCGTGAACAGCGCCAGGAGGAACATTTCGTAGGCAAGTAGTTTGCTCGCTGGCAGGAACATCAATCCGCCGATCGCGGCGAGACCCAGGCCCAGCAGCACACCGGTCTTGTAGCCATATTTGTTGATGACGAAGCCTGCTGGCAGTGCCAGCACGAAATACGCGCCGTAGTAGGCGAACTGGACCAGAGAGGACTGGAAGTTCGACATGTCGAAGATGCCGCGAAAAACGCCGACCAGTATGTCGGTGAGGTTTGCCGCTGCGCCCCATGCCGTGAAGCAGAGGACGAGCAATACGAACGGCACAACGAGTTCTCGTGGTACGAAAGACTCGGAGTTCGACATGTCATCGCGCGTGAGTCTCGACATAGGTCTCCTCGTGGGTTCGAGTTTCCGAGCGTCCACAGGCATGCACTTTGAACAGATGCAGAACTCGCCGATGCTCGTCAGTCGAGATCCGGGACGGCCTGTCGACCAGTATAGGTTCATCTGGGATTCGGGGTTGGCGACAAGGGATTGGGCAAATTTCCATACCAACATCGTTCTACGTCATGCGACACGCATTGGCGCCACTAGCCTTGGGCCTCTGCGTGTTCAAACGAGCGGAGCCGGCTCTGACCCGCCAAGGCTCATTGAACCGTAGCAGTTTCACCACTGCAGCGCATGCAGTTCCGCCCCGCATGCTTTCCGGAATACATCGCGCTGTCGGCACGTTTGAGCAATTCGGCTGCGTGCAGGCCATCGCGCGGTGCAAGCGCGTAGCCGACGGTCAAGCCGACGTGGCACGTCTGCCCAGCCACATCGAACGGCGCACCGATGCCGTCGAGCAACTTCTGCCCCAGGCGCCGCGCTTCTATTTCGTTGGGCAGATGAAGCGCCACCACCACAAACTCGTCGCCACCCAGGCGAGCGATGGTGTCGCTGGCGCGTAAGAGTGACTTGAGCCGCTTGGCCACGCCAACCAGCAGATCATCGCCCGCATCGTGCCCGAGCCGGTCGTTGATCGCCTTGAATCCGTCCAGATCGAGCAGGTACACCGCGACAAGACGCTCCGGCGCCGCCGCGGGCAAAGCGCGTTGCAACACCTCGCTTAGTCCGCGGCGATTGGGTAGACCCGTCAGCGCATCGGTCTGTGCCAGCACACGCTGCGTGTCGCGTTCGATGCCCGCGCGCTGCGCCGATTCGCGGATGTCCTGCGTGCGAACACCCAGCACCAGCAGCCAGGTGACGGCCTCGAACAGCGAGACGAACTGCATCGCGTGCTGGGTCCAATAGGTGGCCGGCAGCAGGCCCTGGAACATACCGAGGAACACTATCAGGCCGAGGAAGTGGACGACCCATCCATAGACCATCCATCGCGCGGCACGATCGCCGCGGCGCATCCGCTCGACCGCTGCGTAGGTGGACATCAGCAGCAGGAGCGGCCCGCCTACGCTCACGATCGCAGACGCGGCTTGGAAATCGAGCACGCCCAGACAGACTGCCAGCGCGCCTGCCGCGCCTTCGATCCTGGCCACTGCAAGCCCGATTGACAGGCGCCGGTTCCACTGACCCACGGACAACGCTCGCTCTGTGAATCCTGCAGCGCCAAGGTGAATCAGGAACACTGCCAGCACCGGTGCGTGGATGGAGAGCCAGGCGCTGTCGCGCCAAAGATGCTGGGCAGCGAAGCCGAAATAGCCGAATGACAGCGTCGCCGAGCCGAACACATAGACTGCGTAATCAAGGAACATTCGATCGCGCGACAATAGCCACTGCGCCAGACCGTAGCCGAGAAGACACAAGCCGATGCCTGCGAGGATGCCTTGGACAACTTGCTCCCGCGCCTCGCGGTCATGAAGTGCCATCGGGCTGAGGAACGAGATCGGCACGATCAGCTTGGTCGCTGTCACTCGCACGATCACTTCATACGGCCGACCGGGCTCCAGCGTCATCAGGACGGCGTGGGAGCGGGTCGGAATCGGCCGTTGTGTGAACGGGACCGCGCTACCGAGCGCGAAGTGCCGGACCACGGCTGCGTTCGCGACGAGGTAGATGTCGACATGCTCCAGCGCCGGGGAGTCGATGTCCATCACCCAGCGGTCGTCTTCATCGCGGGATACAACCACGGGAACTCGCAGCCACGTCACGCCGGGGCGGTCACCCAAGTTCGATCGCGGTGATTGCGGTGAGCGAAAGTCGCCCGCGCGCCGTATGACGTCGCTAAGCGCGAGCGATCCGGTGGGATCGGCCAGGATTGTCACGTTGGCCCAAGCATCCACCGGTCCAGCAGCCTCTGTCAGGACCAGGCGTTGGGATTGGGCTGCACACCACGCGGGCGCCACCAACAACGAGGCCGCCATGCCGACGACCAGGCACGATTTGACACTCAAATCCCGCAGGCGCTGCAAAAACGAAAGGAGAGTGAAGAACACGTTGATCAGCGCCCGAGTTTTGTAACCGCGCGTTCGCGCGCAGGCGGGATGATCCGCATACTGTTATCGGCGCTCAAGTCCGCAACTTGATGGCCCCGGTCCCAAGGCTGCCCTGCGCCGCGACGCACGCGATTACGGCTCCTCTTGGCAAAGGAGAAGCCAATGAAGAAGAGCTAATTCAGCGACGAACAGATCGTCGAGATTCTGAAGGAGTCGGAGAAGTCGACCATCGCGGCGGCTGCACGCGAGCACAAAGTCAGTGAGAGCACGATCTACATCTGGCGCAAACACTTTGCCGGAATGGAGACTTCAGACATGAAACGTCTGAAGGTTTTGGAGCAGGAAAACGCCAAGCGCAAGAAGATGCTCGCGGAGCGAGACCGCGAGATCGATGCCATGGGCGAGGTGTTGCGAAAAAAATGATGAGCCCACAGGTTCGGCAACAGCAGGCTCGCCTTCTCTGCGAAAGGGGCTTGTCGACCCGCCGAGCGTGTGGGCTGACGGGCGTGTCGAGGAGTGATCCAAACCGTGGGAGGCCCTCATTGTCGGAATTCGCAGCCCATCGAGCGCGCGTCAGCAGGCTGCCGAGCGGGATGTGGCCCCTACCTCGTCCGGGTAAGGTTCTTTCGGTAGATCGAGTGCGCCCAAATGCCAGCGGCGGCGCTGTGCGGGCCGACATCGGCTACGCCGGCGCTATTGCTAAGTGATTGGAGTGACCATGCGACTGATTGTCGAAACCTGCCTCGAGAGGGCGCGCACTATTTGGCGCTGGTCAGAGTCGCCGTTCTCAACGGCGAATGCTCGGTGCGTCGACTTGCGTCATTGGCAAACAGGCCGGCAGCAAACTTAACTAAAATGCGCGAGGCAGCGTGTTTCAAGCCTTCCAAAATTTTGATCACCCTCGATCGCATTGACACGAATGGAGGAAGATCCATTTCTGCTTCTGCTACGTGATTGGATCAGCTGCGATCGCGAAAGTAAGGATCAGGTCTGTACTCGCATTTGGACGTGTTCGCATACGAGTAGCGAAGTTCCACCGGTCGATCCTTGAACGAATAGACCACTCGAACGATCTGCAGCAAAGGGGCACCAACGTCTGTTTTCAAGAGCAACGCCTGACTCCGTGTTGCGGCGTGCCCGCGAACGCGTTCCGAGGCCCTGACCACCGTGATGTCGAATTCGTCCTGATACATCTGGTATAGCGTCGTCTGCCGCTCGCGCAGCCGTGTTTCGGTCAAGCCGGAAAACAGCGCAGCGGGAAGAAATATTTCGTCCAGCGAGGCGACTTCGCCGCGCAATGAGAGTTCGTTTGAAAGGTGATGCAGCGCCGACCCGGCCTTGACGGTCAGGGCGTCGGAGGCGAACTCGTCGGCAATTGCAGTGCGATATGACAGGAATCGAACTTCCGGGTATTCCTTGTGGCCGTCGTGCCCTACGAGGTGGAAGAACGAAAACAGGTAGCGATCCTGGCTATGACGCGCGACGAAAGTGCCACGACCCTGCTGGCGAATCAGCACGCCGGAAGCTGTCAGTTCGTCGACCGCCTTGCGCAGTGTCCCCATGCTGACTCCAAAGCGCGCACATAGCTTTTTTTCCGGGGGAATCGCCTCGCCCGGGCGCCACTCGCCAGAACGTATTGCTTCGGAGATTCGACGCCGAACTTCGAGGTAGATCGGTGTACCCGGCTGAACCCATGAATCCACGGTTCTACCGGTCCCACTTCTAGGATCAATCATCTCTGCGATCTCGCTTGCTTTGCTCATGATTCTACCCAAAACATATCATATGATTCATATAGATCATTCAGTTGACATTGATGCGCGAAAGCTTTTTAATGCGTGAACGCACTCGATTCGACGGAGCAAGCAAGGGAGAAAGCGATGATTCATTTTGTAGTTCACGAAGAAGGCGACTCAGTTGGAACGATCGTCGTCGAAGGCATCAAGAGCGGAGACAAATTGAACGGCTGGGTGATGGAGCAGGACAAGACGGTGACCCTGCCGTCGATCAGCAACATACCGATCGGCCACAAGATCGCGTTGAACGATCTCCAGAAGGACGACACCGTCGTGAAGTACGGTGTCGACATCGGGCGCGTGATCTCGCCGATCAAGGCCGGCGAGCACCTGCATGTCCACAACGTCAAGACCAAGCGTTGGTAGGCCAGGCGAATCTCGGATCGGCTGACGCCGTGCCCCTCTAGGGGGCGCCGCTGACGGCCGCGCGAGACCAGCCTGTCGCGCCTGCTTGATCAGAAACACTCTATGCAAGGACCCGATATGAGCGTCATCTCCAAAGACACAACCTTTCTTGGTTATCGCCGCGAAAACGGTCGCGCCGGCGTGCGCAACCACGTGATCATTCTTCCGGTCGACGACATTTCCAATGCTTCCTGCGAGGCTGTGGCAAGCAACATCAAGGGCGCGATGGCGCTGCCCCATCCCTACGGTCGCCTTCAATTCGGCGCCGACCTCGAGCTGCACTTCCGCACGCTGATCGGCACCGGATCCAACCCCAACGTCGCGGCGGTGGTGGTGATCGGCATCGAGCCGGCGTGGACCAAGCTCGTGGCCGACGGCATCGCCAAGACCGGCAAGCCTGTCCAGAGCTTCTCGATCTCGCAGAACGGCGATCACGAAACGATCATGAAGGCGTCGAAGGCCGCACGTGAGCTGGTTCAGTGGGCTTCGGAGAAGCAACGCGAGTCCTGCCCGATCTCGGACCTCTGGGTCTCGACCAAGTGCGGCGAATCGGACACTACCTCGGGTTGCGGCGCAAATCCCACTGTGGGTAACGCGTTCGACAAGCTCTATGCACTCGGCACGACCTTGGTCTTCGGCGAGACGAGCGAACTCACCGGCGGCGAACATCTCGTGGCCGAAAGGTGCCGGACGCCGGAAGTTCGAGAGCAGTTTATGGCGTTGTTCGCCAAGTACCAGGCGATGATCGACCGTCACAAGACTTCTGACCTCTCCGATTCGCAGCCAACCAAAGGCAACATTGCCGGGGGCCTGACGACCATCGAAGAGAAGGCTCTGGGCAACATCCAGAAGATCGGCAAGAAGTGCAAGGTCGATGGCGTGCTCGACTACGCCGAGACCCCCACTGGGCCCGGGCTGTGGTTCATGCAGTCGAGTTCGGCGGCCGCCGAGATGGTGACGCTGTGCGCGGCAGCCGGCTTCGTCGTGCACTTCTTTCCCACTGGCCAGGGCAATATCGTCGGCAACCCGATCGTTCCGGTAATCAAACTGTGCGCCAATCCGCGGACGGTTCGCACGATGAGCGAACACGTGGACGTAGACACCTCGGGAATACTCCAACGGGAGTTGAACTTGGACAACGCGGGCGACAACCTGCTCGACATGATGCTGCGCACGGCAAACGGGCGATTCACGGCTGCTGAAGCATTGGGGCACCGCGAGTTCGTGCTGACCCGCTTGTACGAGAGTGCCTGACGAGCGCTGACCGGAACGGAGGTAATCGACCATGACCACCGCCAGGATGCAACTTGTTGGAAGCCTCACGCTCAGCCTTTCGTTGCTGACGTTTGCAATCTTTTTCATCAACGTGCTGATCGGCGGGCCGATGAGACAAGAACCCTGGATGAGCGACGTCGGCGAGATGCTGACCTTGTTCGTGGCGGTGGTGCTCTTCGTCTGCGGGACGATCGCTCGTGAAGCCCAGGCCCAGGCGGAAAGTCTGGAGCGGCGCACGAATGGCGTTGACATGAAGAACGGCAGCTAGCGATCGGCTGCAAATGCAACACCCCACTCGTCGCGCAGCGAACGCCGAGGTAGTGCGGCGGTAGGCGCGGGCGCTCTGCGGAGCCGACCCGGGACACGTAGATCAATCAAGGAGACAAACATGAACAAGTCCACGATCGAAACAAAGACCGGCGGTTCCGCGGAACTCGTGGTCGCCGAGCGTCGCCAGTTCCTGAATGTTGCTCGCGCTAGCGGCTTTACTGTCGCCATGCTTGCCGCTGCGGGAGGCACCTTGTTCTCGCGTGGCGCGGTGGCGCAGAGTCGCAAGGAAGAACAGGAGCGCGAGAAGTCGGCAAAGCACTTGATGACGATTGCCACCGCCTATCAGCTCGGCGCATCGCGCAGCTATCCAATTCTTCAGCGTGATTTCAAGGAAAACATCCAGAACGCGACGCGCGGCAAGGTTTATGTCCGACTGGCTCCGGCAGGGCAACTGGGCACCGAGGGTGACCTGGCAAAGAAAGTACAGGAAGGGACCATCCAGGCCGGCCAACACTCGCTGGCGAATTTCGCACCGTTCGCGCCGATCGTCGACCTGATCAATCTGCCGTACTTCTGCGGTTCCAACCAACGCTTCGTCAACCTGGTGAACTCTGACGAATGGAGAAAGGAGGTCAACCCGAAGCTCGAGGCGAAGAACTTCAAGGTCCTGTCTTATGTAGTCATTGACCCGCGTACCCTTGCGGTGCGCAAGGGCGGCAAGCCGATCATGACGCCGAAGGATATGGCCGGTGTCAAGTTCCGGGTGCCTGGCTCGAAGATGCTGCAGCAGTATTACCGCATGGTTGGTGCCAACCCGACGCCCGTGGCCTGGGGCGAAACGCCTTCCGCGATCAAACAGGGCGTGGCCGATGCGCTCGACCCTTCAGCCGGCGCTTTGTACGTTTTCGGTTTCAAGGACATCCTCAGTAGCCTCACCTTCACGCGCGCCGTTCCGGACAGCCAGGTCTATTCCTGCAACCTCGATTGGTTCAAGGGTCTGCCGGACGACGTACAGGAGGGGATCGAGTTTGCCTCGATGATCAACGCGCAGATGAACCTCGCAAAGGTACCGTCCGCACGCAACTATGCCATTGCGGAGCTGGCGTCTGCCGGTGTCGAGTTCAATTATCTGAATGATGCCCAGCTGAAGGAGTGGGAAGACGCCGGCGGCTACAAGCGCAAGGAGTGGGAAGACATTCGAAGCGAACTGGCCGGATCCAAGGAAGTCTTCAGCAGGCTGGAAACAGCGGCCAACACGATGGGCAAGTTGTACGTCCACGACGCCTGAACCGCATTGGTCTTGAGCTGGAGGCATCCATGAGCGACCCGCAGTCGACACTGTCGAAGTTGGACCGCAACCTCGAACGCTGGGCATTGCTGATTTTCTACAGCATGCTGGTAGTCACGATGGCGGTCGAGGTATTGCGCCGAGAAGTGTTCTCATACTCGTCGGTCTGGGGCGAGGAGATCGTGCGCTACGCGTTCATCTACCTCGTCTGGATTGGCGCCGCGGCGGCCGTCCGAGAGCGCGCGCACATCCGCATCGACGTGATATTGGAGTACTGCTCGGCGCGGATCAAGGCGCTCATCTACCTGTTCGGCGATCTGGTGATGCTGGTCGTGGCGTGTTTCGCGCTCTACTACTCGTGGGAGAGCCTCATGGTCACCTGGAAGTTCGGGTCGGTGTCGCACGGCCTTCGATTGTCCATGTTGTGGTTCCACAGCGCTGTGCCGATCGGATTCACGTTGCTGTTGTACCGATTGGCCCAATCCATCGTCCGTGACCTCTCCGACATGCGACATGGCCGTCCGGTGTTCGAAGGCGAACGTCTCTTCGACTGAATCATCTTCTGACACAGGGGTACCACCTTGAATTCACTTTTTCCCGGTGCCGAAGAGCAGGTCCTCGCGCTCGGCTGGAGTTTCTATGGACCGGTGCTGATCTTCATCGCGTTGATCGCGCTTGCGGTGCCGGTGTGGGTGGCGATCGGTGCCACGTCGATCGCGCTGTTGCTGTGGTCGGGCGTGTTGCCGATGTCATTGCTCGGCGGCTCGCTTTTCGAAGGTATCGACGCCTTCGCACTGACCGCGGTGCCTTTGTTCATCCTGACTGGCGACGTGCTGGTGCGCACCGGGCTCAGCCAGAAATTCCTCGACGTGGCCGAGGCCTTGACCACCTGGTCGCGCAGCGGATTCGGTTCGGCCACGGTACTGGTGTGCGGCATGTTCAGCGCGATCTCCGGATCGGATGCAGCCGGAGCGGCGGCGGTCGGGCGGATGACGATCAGTCGCCTGGTCGAGTCGGGCTACCCGCGGCCCTATGCCTGTGCGCTCGTGGCTGCGGGCGCCTGCACCGGCATCCTCATTCCGCCGTCGATTGCCTACATCATCATCGGCCTGGTGCTCGGCATCTCGGCGTCGACACTGTTCCAGGCGGCGCTGATCCCAGGCCTCATGATCCTCGCAGGAATCTTCTTGACGAACAGCGTGGTGAATCGTATCCACTCCTATGAAAGCAGCACCCAGCTGTCCTGGAGCGCCTGGCTTGCCAATGTGGGTCTGGCCCTGAAGCGGGGCTGGTACGCGTTCATCGTGCCGGCGGTGATCTTCTATGGCATCTTCTCCGGAAGACTGACGCCTACCGAGGCCGGCGCGGTTGCCGTTGTCATCACCATCATCCTCGGTTTTATCCTGGGTACGCTGAAGCTTGCCGATTTCCCGGCCATGCTGGTAAGTTCGGCCAAGGTCAACGGCGTCATCCTGCCGATCATCGCCTTGTCTCTGCCGCTTGCGCAGTCCCTGGCAACGATGGGCGTGCCACAAGGATTCGTGCAACTGGTGACAGGACTGTCCAGCGAGCCCTATGTGATCATCCTGCTGATGATCGCCATCCTGATCGCTGCCGGATGCGTGATGGAGACGACCCCGAACATCGTGATCCTGGCGCCGTTGCTCAAGCCGCTTGCCGACGAGATCGGCATGAACGAGATCCAGTTCTGCATCATGATGATCACGACGCTGGGCGTCGGATTCATAACGCCGCCGCTGGGGCTGAATCTCTTCGTCGTCTCCGGCCTGACGGGCGAGTCGATCCTGAGGATTGCCGGAAGAGCGGTGCCGTTCGTGCTCTCGATGCTTGCGATCTCGCTGGCGATCGCATTCATTCCTGAAATGACCACCGTGATGCTGCCGGACATCTACAAGTAATCCACTGCCGGGGTGGTTCGACGTCCCCGGACATCCATCATCGAACTATCGGAGGCCACATGACGATCAAGTACCTGATGAAAGCAAGCAAGACGCCCGAAACCGAAACCGCAACAGCGCAAGCTGTTGTCACGGAAATGCTTGCCGAGATCGAAAAAAACGGTGAGGCTGCGGTGCGCGCTTACGCCAAGAAGCTCGACAAGTGGGACGGCGAAATCATCGTCACGAGTGACCAACTTGTGGAAAACGCGAAGACCGTGCCCGAGCAAGTCCGCAAGGATATCGACTTTGCCATCGAACAGGTATTCCGTTTTGCCGTCGCCCAGCGCGATTCGCTGAAAGAGTTCACGACGGAATTGCACCCTGGCGTGATTGCGGGGCAGCGCGTTCTGCCGGTCAACGTCGCGGGTTGCTACGCGCCGGCCGGACGTTACGCGCATATTGCGTCGGCATACATGGGCGTGGCCACTGCGAAGGCCGCCGGCGTGAAGACGATCATTGCGTGTTCGGGGCCGTTCCGCGGCGGGCCGATGCATCCCTACCTGATGTATGCCTTCAACAAGGCCGGGGCCGACGTCATCATGACGCTGGGCGGGGTGCAGGCGATTGCGACCATGGCCTATGGCCTGTTCTCCGGCAAACCGGCCGACGTCATCGTCGGCCCGGGCAACAAGTTCGTCGCTGAAGCCAAGCGCACACTCTTCGGCAAAGTGGGAATCGACGTCTTTGCAGGACCGTCCGAAGTCGCGGTCATTGCCGACGAGACGGCCGATCCGGCAATTGTCGCGAGCGACCTGGTCGGCCAGGCCGAGCATGGCCACGAGACACCGGCCTGGCTCTTCACCACCAACGAGAAACTGGCCATCGACGTGATGGCGCGTGTGCCGAAGCTGATCGATGCGCTGCCGCCGACGGCACGCGACGCGGCCAGTGCGGCGTGGCGCGATTATGGCGAGGTCATAGTCTGCGATACACGCGAGGAGGTGGTGGAGGTCTCCGACCGTTACGCGTCCGAACACCTGGAAGTCCAAACCAAGGACCTCGATTGGTGGCTGGAGAATCTCACTTGTTATGGCTCGCTGTTCCTGGGGGAGGAGACCACCGTGGCCTACGGTGACAAGGCCAGCGGCCCCAACCACGTGCTGCCGACCAAGGGGGCGGCACGTTATTCCGGCGGCCTGTCGGTGCACAAGTTCATGAAGACATTCACGTGGCAGCGCATGACGCGCGAGGCGGCACGCGACATCGGCGAGGTCACCGCGCGCATTTCACGCCTGGAAGGCATGGAGGCACACGCACGCACCGCCGACGAACGCTTGACCAAGTACTTCCCGGAGCAGAACTTCAAGCTCGGCGAGCGTGTCGAGGTCTGATCACCATGACGAACGCGGAGATGTTCAACCTTGCCGGCCGGCGCGCGCTGGTCACCGGTGGAAACTCCGGCATCGGCGAGGCGATTGCGCTGGCGCTCGGCCGCGCAGGCGCGAAGGTGCTGTTACTGGCGCGTCGCGAGGCCGAATTGCAAGCCGCTGCGGAAAGGTTGCGCGGCGAAGGAATTGCCGCCGAAACACTGGCGGCCGACCTCCAAGCGCTGCCGGGGCTGCGCGAAGTTGCAGAATGTGCCCGGCAGATACTCGGGGGTGTCGACGTCCTGGTCAATGCAGCCGGTGTGAACTTGCGCCAACCTTTCGAGGAGGTGACGCCCGAAGCCTGGCAAACCCAGCTCAATCTTCATCTGGGCGCGCCATTCTTTCTGACGCAGGCATTGGCACCGGACATGCGCTTGCGTGGCTGGGGTCGGATCCTGAACATCGCATCACTGCAGAGCATGCGCGCCTTCGCCAACAGTGCACCCTACGGCGCGGGCAAGGGCGGCATCGTGCAACTGACCCGCGCAATCGCCCAGGCCTGGTCAGCGTACGGAATCACCTGCAACGCCATCGGCCCGGGCTTCTTCCCGACGGCGCTAACCGCGCCGGTCTTTGCCGATAGTGCGCTGGCGCAGCACCATGCGGCGCAGACCTGCAGCGGACGCAACGGATCGCTGGCCGATCTGCATGGCCCCACCGTCTTCCTGTGCAGCGATGCGAGCGCCTATATCACCGGCCAGACCCTGATGGTGGACGGCGGCTACACCGCGCGCTGAGGTCGGTTCTTCAATGCCTCTCCAGACCAACCTGTTCCATTGCCAATCATGAAAGCACTTGTCTATACCCAACCCGGCGAGCTTCAGCTGCAGACCCGCCCGCAACCGCAACTGCACGACGACGAAGTCGTGTTACAGATCGAAGCCGTTGGCATCTGCGGCTCCGACCTGCACGCCTGGCACGGCCGCGACCCGCGCCGCAAGCCAGGGCTGGTGCTCGGGCACGAATTCGTGGGGCGTATCACCGAGTCGGCGGCTGCGGGTTTCGAACCCGGCACGCGCTGGACCGGCAATCCGCTGATCACCTGCGGCAGCTGCGAGTATTGCGTGCAGGGTCGCAACAATCTATGCGCCAACCGCACGATGGTCGGCATGACGCGACCCGGCGCCTACGCGGAATACATGAGCATCCCCGCTGCCTCACTGGTGGCGATCCCGCAAAACATGGCAGCGCGCACTGCCGCGCTGACCGAACCTGCTGCCACAGCCTGGCACGCGATCAATCTGTCGATGCGCGCGCTGGTCAGGCCGATCCACGAATGCAGGGTTCTGGTGATCGGTGGCGGCGCGATCGGCATGCTGGCCGCGCTGCTCTACAAGCGCCTGGGGGTCACGCACCTGACGGTTACGGAGCTGAACGCCAGACGACGCGATACCCTGAAGAGCGCAGTCGGCTGCGATGTCATCGACCCGCGCGACACGCCGCTCGAAGAGTCCGCATACGATCACGTGATGGATGCCGTCGGCGCCAAAGTGACGCGGCAGCAAGCGTTGGCCGCGATCAAGCCGGGTGGCGTCATCATGCATGTCGGCCTGCAGGACTGGGCGAGCGAGATCGACATGCGCAAGCTGACGCTGGCCGAGATCACCCTGTTGGGAACCTATACCTACACCACTGCCGACCTGCGGGCGACGGTGGCAGCACTTGACCAGAGCCAGTTTGGTGACCTGGCCTGGGTCGAAGAGCGGACACTCGAGGACGGACAGCAAGCCTTCGCCGACCTGGACAGTGGCGTCAGTGCAGCCCCGAAGATCGTGCTCGTGCCCTGATGCGTGCCGCACGGTACGCGAGCCAGTCATGGACGCTGGCCTCCGGCCTATGGCCTGGTGTCGGACTTGCGGCGGTGCTGGCCATGGCGGCCACCACGGTCTCCCACCTGCACGGTGGCCCCACGCTGCTGTACGCGCTGCTGTTCGGGGTTGCGCTGCACCACCTGAGTCGTGACCCGATCACCAGACACGGCATCGAGTTTTGCAGCCGTGGCGTGCTGCGTCTGGGCGTCGGGTTGCTCGGAGCTCGAATCACCGCCCAGCAGATCGCGGCACTGGGCTGGACGACGGCGCTGACGGTGGTGGTCGCGATTGTCACCACGTTTGCGTTCGCACTCATGCTCGGCCGATTCCTGGGTATGAGCCGTGCGCAAAGCGTGCTGAGCGGGGGGGCCGTTGCCATCTGTGGCGCCTCGGCGGCGCTGGCGATTTCGGCGGTATTACCACGCGAGCGTCAGGGCGACCGGTACACCCTCACTGTGGTCGTGGCAGTGACACTGCTGTCGACGCTGGCGATGATTGTCTACCCGGTGCTCGCGCGTGCTCTGGGATTGCCGCCCGAGATGGCGGGGATTTTTCTGGGGGCAACGATTCACGATGTCGCCCAGGTGGTCGGCGCCGGCTACATGCTGGGCCCGGAAGCAGGCGATGTCGCGACCGTTGTCAAGATGCTGCGAGTTGCCTTGCTCGCTGTAGTCGTGCTCGTCATCACCTTTGCTTTTCGCGGGACTGCTCGGCACACGAATCGCGACGTCAAAGGCGAACCATCGCGGCGCGGAGCCATGTTGCCCTGGTTCTTGTGGATGTTCATTGCAATGGTCGGTCTCAACTCCATCGGCGCGTTCAGTGGAACATTGGCCACGGGGCTGAACGAGGTATCGCGTGTCTGCCTGGTGACCGCGATTTCAGCGCTCGGCCTCAAGACCAGCATCGCGCAACTGGCACGCGCCGGCTGGCGGCCGATTCTGATGGTGGGCGCTGAAACCATTTGGCTCGCAGTCGTCGTCGGAGCAGCACTCCTGATCATTCGCTGACGACATATTGGCGAACCTGGCGTGTTGCCTCACGAGGAAATGTTACCCGTCTTCGACCGGCACGACAGTCGACTTGCGCCTTCGGCCCAGGATCATTCATTTCGCCAGCTCAGCGCGCCAGACTTTGACCCGGCGTTGTAACGTTCGTAGCTAAAATATTCTCTGCGGCGTAGCGCCCACTTCGGCCCGGACTCTTTCATGGCTGCCTGATCAAAGGCCGACGTCGGACTTGGAAGGCGACGCGATGAACTCGTCGAAATACGCCTTGACGTTTCTCTCCGGCCACCAATCGGGGCCGTTGCCGCCATGGAACGAGCTGAAGAAAAGCGTATCGATTTTGGCGTTATTACTGACCAGCCGTAGCCCCCGCAATGACAACACGGCCGTGTTGTCCATCCAGACGTCGATTTCGCCATTGGCCGAGGCGTCGGTGTTGACTTTGACACGCTGAGTCAGCCGGTGCCATTTACCCGGCTCGAAGAACATCGTCTTTCCGCCAGGGTCGCGAAATTCGAAAGGTTCGCCGTAGTTGCCGGGCTGATCCATATGGTAAAGATAGAGCACTGCCTTACCCATTTCGTCCCACATGTAACGTGACGTAAACCCGTTCGTGCCATTGGGCCGTTTGCCGCCTGAGGCAAGATCGCCGAGGCCGAGGCCCGGGAGCTTGCCACCGCTGAAAATACGGCCACTGAAGTCGAAATCACCATCGAAACGCAGCCAGTAGGACAGGTAATATTCGCCGCGTGGCGGCAGCAGCCATTTCGCGCCGACACTGCTCTGAGCCGAGCTGGGGTATTCGATCTGGAGCGACTGATTGCCATATCGGGCCTGCGCCGAACTGATCCGCGCATATTGGTCAAAATGATTCGACCATGGCACGTCCCACATCGTCCGTTGCTGGTCTATGTCGTAGATCGTGCCGTCGGGCAAGGACTCGAAACCCTGAACGATTGCCTGCGGAGATAGCGCAGGCGCCGCTGCCGCTGGCGCGGCTGGCGCTG
>JBGSTN010000461.1:0-2839 GCA_041736455.1 Burkholderiaceae bacterium
ACCGCGCTCACTGTCCGACCTCCAGCCACCCGGCCGTGCGCAGCCACTCGGAAAGGCCGGCGAGCTCGAGATCGGCGGTCAGATCCATGCGCAAAGGTGTCACCGACACCCAGCCATGCTCGACGGCGTGGAAGTCGGTCCCGGGCCCCGCGTCACGAGCGCCCCCCGCGGGACCGATCCAGTAGATGGTGTCGCCGCGCGGGTTGATCGACTTGATGACCGGCTCGGCGTGATGACGTTTGCCCAGGCGCGTCACGCGACAACCGGCGATTTGTCCATGCGGGCGACCGGGAATGTTGACATTCAGCAGCGGCGTCGCGCCCAACGGCCGGTCGACGAAACGCTTGACGAGCTCGACCGCGACCTGTGCCGCGCCGTCGAGGTGGCGATAACCACGCTCGGCCAGCGAGAATGCGATCGCGGGCACACCGAGCAGATGACCCTCGGTGGAGGCGGCGACCGTGCCCGAATAGATGGTGTCGTCACCCATGTTCGCGCCATCGTTGATGCCCGATACGACAAGGTCGGGGCGGGTGTCGAGCAGCCCCGTCATCGCGATGTGGACGCAGTCGGTCGGCGTCCCGTTGATGTAGAAGAATCCGGACGCCGCCTTGCGCACCGACAACGGGCGATCGAGCGTCAGTGAGTTGGACGCGCCGCTGCGATCGCGCTCCGGAGCGACGACGGTTACCTGGGCGAACGCACCGAGGCCGTCGGCCAGCGCAGCGATACCCGGCGAAAAGTAACCGTCGTCAT
This sequence comes from Burkholderiaceae bacterium, assembly GCA_041736455.1. Classification (GTDB taxonomy): domain Bacteria; phylum Pseudomonadota; class Gammaproteobacteria; order Burkholderiales; family Burkholderiaceae_E; genus JAUIAI01. The sequence goes on from JBGSTN010000461.1 coordinate 757, forward strand.
TGCTCAGGAGAATATTCATCGGCCGAGTGTATCGGAGCACCGTGACCATCGGGTCACGTTGTCGGTTCTAACGGACAGAAAATCCAGCGTGACCGGTGCGGTTATCGCACAGCCACTGGCACGATCACCCTTCGGAGGGCCAGTCGCGAATATACGCCTTGAGCATCTTGTTCTCGAAATCCTGTTCGCTCAGTACCGCGCGCGCGACATCGTGGAACGAGACCACGCCGAGCAGCGTCTGGTCATCCATGACGGGAAGATAACGCTGCCGGTTTGCGATCATGACGGCACGCAACTCGTCGACATCCATTTCGGGATTCACCGAAAACGGATCGGGCTTCATCACTTCGGAAACGAGGATCTCGGCCACGGGTGGCGTCGGTCCGGTGCGATGCTCGGTCTGGCGACGTGCAAGCACACGAATCACTTCGCGAAACGTCAACATACCGACCAGTTTGCCGCGGTCCATCACGACGAGGGAACCGATGTCGTGCTCGGCCATGACGACGACTGCGTCGGACAGTTGCTGCGAAGGCGATACCGTAAACAGGGTGTTGCCTTTGACCGTCAGCACTTCTTTGACTTTCATCCCAAGCTCCCGGCAACTGGCCGTGTGAAATTTTCAACAAGCAGTCTACCGAGGCATGGCCAGCGCGACAAGCGGCTTCACCAACCCGGCGCGACGCATCGACGTCGCGCTGGCGCGGATATGATCGCGTGCGATCAGGATCGTTCACCCGGCAACGACCGCGCCCGACCGGCAAGGCAGGTACCGACCACGGCGGCCAGTTCATCTTCGGCGTAGGGCTTGGTCAGGAACACATCGACCCCGGCTGCCATCGCCAATGCCCGATGTTTCTCTGACTGGCGCGATGTGATCATCACGATCGGAACCTGATGCGTGCGCTCGTCACGGCGCAACGCCTGAGTCAGTTCGATGCCGTTCTGCCGGGGCATCTCCAGGTCGAGCACCACGACGTCGGGCACCTGGCGATCGATGCTTTGCAGCGCTTCGTCACCATCGGCGACCGCCTCGCAGTGCAAGCCGATATCGACCATGAACTGGGCCATCGCACGACGCACGCTGACGGAGTCGTCGACGACCAGACACGTCGGCATCGCCTGCTGTATACGACCCAGGCGACGCGAATCGATGCTCGTGCCCGCACTGGTGGTCAACATTTCAGGCAGGTCCACCACGCTGGCCACTGCGCCGTCGCCGAGCACCGCGACACCATCGATGCCTGCGATACGCGGCATGTAGTCCGGCAGCGCACGCACGACCACCTGACGCGCCTGACCGGGTTCGGGGACGAGAACGCCGACTGCGACACCGGTCAGCAACCGGATGATCATGACGACATCCGGCGTATGCGCCGGGTCGGCGCTCAGCATGCCGTCAGGCAGGCCCAACACCCGGTCCAGCCGTTGCACGGCCAGCAACTGTCCCTGCCAGGGCAGGCGCAAGCCGTCGTCGACGAGCTCGATCGCATCGGTGTCCGCGATGATCTGCTCGATACCGCGTACCGATACGGCAATCACATGGGTCGCCGAGCGCAACACGAACGCCGACAGCGAAGTCACTTGCAGGGGCAGGGTCAATTCGACACGTGTGCCGACGCCGGCCGCGGCGGTGACCGCAATCGCTCCACGCAGCGAGCGCACGGTCTGGTTGACGACATCCAGACCGATGCCACGACCGCTAAGTTGCGTCGGCTGATCGCGCGTGCTGAACCCGGGCGCAAGGACCAGCATGGCTGCCGTTCGCGCATCGATGGGCGCATCGTCGGAAAGGAGACCCAGCTGCCTCGCGCGTGATTCGATTGCGACGAGATCGAGCCCACGGCCGTCGTCCGCAACCGTGATCCTGAGAGCCGATACCTCGCGAGCGAAGCGGACCGTGATGGTGCCCGTGTCGGGCTTGCCGACGGATTGCCGGACGCCAGCCTCCTCGATACCATGGTCGACCGCGTTGCGCACGAGATGCGCAAGCGATTCGACCAGACGCTGCAGCGTCGCGCCATCGATGGCTGTCGCAGCGCCGACGACTTCGAGCGCCGCCTGCTTGCCCGCAAGTCTTGCC
>JBGSTN010000472.1:0-1685 GCA_041736455.1 Burkholderiaceae bacterium
GCTCTCCCGGCGGCTTCAAGAGCGTGAGGGCGAGCAGATCGGCGGCAACGGCTACCAGCGCGCCCTGTGCATGGGCCCGCGCGACCGTTTCGGTGTAGTCGTGAATCGCCCCGGTCGAGCCGGGATATTGCAGCAGCATGCCGAAACAGTCGCGCCCGTCGAGACCATCGAGCGGGTCACCGACGACGACCGCGATGCCCAACGGCTCGGCGCGAGTCCGGACCACCTCGATCGTCTGCGGGTGGCAGTCATGCGCAACGAAAAACTTCGCGCCCTGGCTTTTCGAGACACGCCGGCAGAAAGTCATGGCCTCGGCGGCGGCGGTGCCCTCGTCCAGCATCGACGCGTTCGCGATCTCGAGTCCGGTGAGCTCCGCGATCAGGGTCTGGAAGTTGAGCAGCGCTTCCAGCCGCCCCTGCGAGATCTCGGGCTGGTAAGGCGTGTAAGCCGTGTACCACGCCGGATTCTCCAGAATGTTGCGCAGGATCACGGGTGGGGTAAGGCAGTCGTGGTAGCCCATGCCGATGTACGACTTGAACACCTGGTTGCGTTCTGCAATGCGACGCAGGTCGCGCAGGACCTCCGCCTCGCTGCGCGGTGCGCCGGTAGCGAGCGGCGCGGCGGCACGGATTGCCGGCGGAATCACGGCGTCGATCAACGCGTCCAGCGAATCGAGCCCGAGTGTTGCCAGCATGGCTGCTTCATCGGCTGCATCGGGTCCGATGTGCCGGCGTGCGAAGTCGTCACGTTGTTCGAGATCGGTGAAGGCGCGACCCGTCTGAATCAAGGGAAGGTTCATGGTGAGGGTGCGCTCAGTCGAGGCTCGCGACGAACTTCGCATAGGCGGCTTCGCCCATCAGGGTCGCCGCGGCGGCGGGATCGGACACTTCAATCTTCACGAACCAGCCGGCGCCGAGCGGGTCGCTGTTCACCTGCCCCGGATCGTCCGCGAGGGTTTCGTTGACTTCGATCACCGTACCCGCGACCGGCATCTTGAGGTCGCTCGCGGCCTTCACGGATTCGATCACCGCGGCATCCGCACCCTGGTCGAAGGTTGTTCCGACCTCCGGCAGTCCGACGAAGACGAGGTCGCCCAATTGCTTCTGCGCGTAATCCGTGATGCCGACCGTGGCCGTGCCGTCTTCGTTCATGCGCAGCCAGTCGTGCTCTTCGGTGAATCTCATATCGCTCATTCGACCATCTCCAATGCCGAGGATGATTTGTTCGCGGTGGAGCGCGAGCGCGTCCGCCGCGAGACTGACCGCGATTCTATAACCGATCGCGGGTTCGGTGTGATGCAGTGCAATACGTTCAATAGAGGTCGGGCATCGTGACGCGATGGGTGTGCTGTTAGACTGCGGCGCACACCACCGAAGACCGGACGTAGCGCGTACCCATGCCCCTCCTGACGTTGAAACAGGTCTCCCTCGCCTATGGCCATTGGCCGCTGCTCGACCATGCCGAGCTCGTAATCGAGGCGGGTGAGCGCATCGGGCTGATCGGGCGGAACGGCACCGGCAAGTCCACGCTACTGCGGCTGCTGGCAGGGCAGGGCGATCCGGACGACGGCGAGATCTGGCGGGCGCCGGGCCTGCGGATCGCGCTGGTGGAGCAGGAGCCGCCGCTCGACAACACGACGACCGTGTTCGAGTCGGTGGCGGACGGGCTCGGCGCGGTCAATGCGC
>JBGSTN010000511.1:0-4426 GCA_041736455.1 Burkholderiaceae bacterium
TGCCGGCGGAACTCGGCCCAACCCTGATCCAGGATCGATTTGTTGAGACCCGATTTGGCCCTGACGTTTCGCCCCGGTGCGTCGCGGCTGCCTGCCGCTGACTTTGACATGTTCCGGACCTGCAAGTCTTCGATACACACGATCGCGTGGTTTTGGCTGATCCTGGATGAGCACTTGTGCAGGTAATCCCGGCGGACATTGGCGATACGGGTATGGAGCCTCTGGACCTTGGCTCGCGCCTTCTTCCAGTTGTTGCTGAACTTGGTCTTGCGCGACATCGCCCGCTGGTAGCGGGCCAGTCGTTGCTCGTGTTTGCGAAAGCTACTGAGCGGTTCGATGACACTGCCGTCGCTCAAGGTGGCAAAGCGGGTGATTCCCACGTCGATGCCGACGATGGAGGTCGATGGATGGACCGGCACGGCTACCTCGCGTGCGGTCTGGATCGACACGAACCACTTGCCGCCGTGGCCCGAGACGGTGATGTTCCTCGCCGTGCCGAGCAGTTCGCGACTCTTGCGGAATCGCATCCAGCCGAGCTTGGGCAGGAACACGCGGCTGTTGCCTGCGTAAATCTTGAATTGCCTGGCATCCGGGTAGCGGAAGCTGTCGCTCACGCCCTTCCTCTTGAAGCGCGGAAACCTGGCGCGCTTGGCAAAGAAGTACTTGTAGGCTCGGTCGAGATCTTTCAGCGCGTGCTGCAACGGATGCACGGGGGCGAGTGCCAGCCACGCAGTCTCGGGGCGGTGACGCCAGGTGGTAAGGTGCTTTGCCATCGCCACATACCCGATGAACTTGTTGCCGGCTTCGTGATTGGCCTTCTGCAACGCCCGGTTGTAGACGAATCGGCACGAACCAGAAAAACGGCGCATGTCGCGCACCTGCGCGCCATTCGGCATGAGCTCGTACTTGTAGGCTTGCAGTCGTTGCATGCTTCAATTTTCGTTTGGTCTATGAGGCATGACAACGAAATTCGCCATGGTCGACACTGCGCATTTCTGATGCATGTGCATTTGGTCTTTATAACCAAATGCCGTCGCGGCGTATTCACAAAGCAGATTCTTGACGATCTTCGCCCAATGTTCGCGAGCGTCTGCACGGACTTTGAAGCCGAACTGTTGCAGTTCGACGGTGAAGATGACCACGTCCACCTTCTGGTGAACTACCCGCCCAAGGTCTCGGTTCCCAATCTGATCAATAACCTGAAAGGTGTATCTAGCCGAATGATTCGGAAAAAGAAGTATCCGAGCATTCGAAAGAAGCTGTGGGGCGGCGCACTTTGGTCGCCGAGCTACTTCGCGGGAAGTTGTGGCGGTACACCCATAGCAATGATTCGGCAATACATCGAACAGCAGCAGACGCCACCCTGAGTTCAAAAACAAGGACGGCCCTGCCGTCCGCACTTTTGACCCCGCGCTGAAGGGCGAAGTTTGCCGTGCAACTAATCAAACGCGGCCCAGTCATCGATACAGATGCCTAGATCGACGTCGCGAGTTGCACGGCCGGTTTCCTTGCCGAACACGTGCAACAGGATCAAATCTCGGGCCAGCGCGCCGCCAACGAGGTATTCGATGCCGAGATCATGCGCCACCGCATCTGCCCGACGCAGGACGTCGAGCAGCAAGGCATCGACCGGGTGGTCATTGCGCGTGATCAACTTGCGCGAGTTCATTCGCACGGATCATTTTCGCAGCTTCAATATTGCGAGGGTCGCTGCTAGCCATCAGGTCAGCATAGACAAGGAGTGGCGGTGCGACATCGTTCCGATGCCCCATTTCGTCTGTTGTCCAGAACGCCTCCAGAAGCTCGATTGCACCGTTGAGGTCGGGGCGCAATCGGTTCGCGAGAATCAACTCGTCTGCCTTGCCGTCCAAATAAAGGGTGATTCGTACGGGCTTAAGGTAACCGGTCAGTTTTCCCGCGGCGACTTCTCCCCCCAGTAGGCGTGGTACTGGCCGACATCGGTGTTTTGCCACCAATCCCGAGCAGGCGCTGTAAAACGGCGGGCATTCAGTTTGGGGCGAAGCTTGATCGGGTAATGGGTGATCCATTCGTCTTGCAGGCGCGCGCGCGCCAGCAGCCGACGTGGCCCTGGATTCTCGAGTGCCAGATGCCCGCGCTGCTCGAGGTCTGCCAGCACGTCGCCGACCGTGCCGAGTGCAACCTTTGCGGCTCTGGCGATCTCGGGCGTTCCTGTCCTGAATCCCTGGGACGAGAACTCACCGAGCTGAAATCGGAATTTTCCTGGCCGCACGCGAAGCTAGCCACGCTAGCATCCCAGAATCGCTGACCTGCCGGACATGCCCGGAACCGGCAGCATCGGAAAGCACGTTCCCGCGGAAACGTTTGTGGCGTGGGGCAGAAGCGGAAGCCCTTTTGGCAGCGGCGTCAAAGCGAGCGGTCTTTCGCGAAGTCGTTGGGTTGCGCGCGCCATCCGAATTCAAGCGATGGATCGAGCAGTCCACGCTCCATTTGCGAAAGATGTATCCGGCCGTGGCGGCTCGGAGTTTCACCCTCAGTCGGCCTTCCCGCATCCCGTAGTCCATCTCGGTGATGTCCGGATGGGACTGGTCGGGATGCGGCACGATTTCGAACTCGACGATTCGAGTCCAATGAATACCCTGGTTGCTCAGTCCATGAGTGTCAGGTTTGTCATCTTCGAGCCGGCGGGGTTTCTTGATTCGGGTGATCACGAAATCGCGGAATCGCTGCGACTGGCGGTCGAAGGCGCGGACGTGCCACCGGACGACGATCAGTTTACGGCCGCACTTCGACCCCGCGCCAGAATGCAACCCGCTGCGCGACCGCCTCCGCCCCCTTCATCGGCTCCGGGTAATACCAGACAGCATCCGGGTTCACCTTGCCGTCCACGCGCAGCGTGTAATAACTGGCCTCGCCCTTCCAACCGCAGTGCGTGTGTTTGTCGCTCGGTTGGACGTACTGCATTTCGAGGGCATCGCGCGGGAAATACGCATTGCCCTCGACCGTGACGATGTCGTCACTCTCGGCGATCACGGTTCCGTTCCAGACTGCCTTCATTCAGTGCTCCTGTTCGATCCATCGGGACTGGTCGCGTAGGGTTAGTTTCTGCGGTCTGCGGCCTTGCGCTACCGATGATTGTGTCGCGCGTTCCCCAAAAACGCTTTCTCGACCCGCGCAGGCCTATGGTTTCCGACCGTTGGCCTGGACTGAACCAGTTTCAGTCCAGGTTGAGCGCCTTCTGCGCCAGAACCACGAACGCGTCGCGCTCTGCACGCTTCAACCGTGCCAGGATCTCGGCCTGCAAAGCTTCCACCACGGGTCGACTGGTCGCAAGCAGGCGTTTGCCTTCGGGCGTGAGCCGTAGCCGGCGCGCTCGACGATCCTCATCGTTGACTAAACGCTGCACGAGGTTCTTGTCCTCCAGGCGTTTGATCACGCCACCGATCGTTGCACGGTCGAAGCTGATCGCGGCGGCCACGCTGGCCTGATCGATGCCGGGTTGCTGGGCGATCGCGTCGAGCGCGGCGAACTGGACCGAGGTCAGGTCCAGGCCCGCGGCCTGCATCCGCGCCTGGAAGACCTGCGTCGATTGCTGATGCAGACGCCGGATCAAGTGCCCGGCCATCTCGATCCTTTCCATCCGTATCTCCGATTGTCACCGCGCCCACCAGGGGCCTCGGGCTCAGTGTCCAGTGCCAAGCGCGTCGGACCTTGAGCACTGGCCCGGCATTTGACGATTTTAGTATGTATTCTTATTATACATTTAATATGTATGCTTACCAATCGCGGTGGACGCGTCGACGAAGGAGACACCGTGCAATATCACGTGAACGGCTTCAACCCCGGCGATCCCGATATCTGCCCGGCCGCAGCGGGCCATCGTCGCGCGGGCGACCCATTGCCGCACGCGGTCGACGTGCTGATCGCGGGCTCCGGCCCTGCAGGCCTGTGCCTCGCGGCCCAACTCGCACGGGTGCCGCAGATCCGCACCCTGGTGATCGAACCCAAGCTCGGCCCGATGGAGAAGGGGCAGGCCGACGGCATCAGCGTGCGGACCATGGAAATGTTCCAGGCCTTCGGTTTTGCCGAAAAGGTGCTGCGCGAGTCGGTGTGGATCAACGAGACCACCTTCTGGGCACCCGGTAGGAACGCGATCGCCGTGTCATCGCCGCGTCGATTGCACGAAAGCGCGACACCGCCCGCAGCCCTCACCCGCGTCGCGCGCGTGCAGGACGTGCCCGACGGCACCTCCGAAATGCCTCACGTATTGATCAACCAGGCGCGCGTGCACGACATGTTCCTCGACATCATGTGCAACGCACCCAGTCGGCTCGTGCCCGACTACGGTCTCAAGGTGGTCGACCTGCGCATCGACACTGACACCAACGAGTATCCCGTCACCGTCACGCTCGAGCACACGGCCCCGCAGCACGAGGGACAGACCGAG
>JBGSTN010000521.1:0-6937 GCA_041736455.1 Burkholderiaceae bacterium
CGGCGCGCCCGCCTGCCAGCGCGCTTCCGACTCGCGCGCCGAGGCCATTGCGGCCTCGACATGGATCCGGTACATCGCATTGAGTCGGGGCTCCATCGCGTCGATACGCTCGAATACGGCACGCGCGACAGCGACGGGCGACAACTCGCCTCGCGCATAGGCATCGCTCAGTTCAACAGCAGAGAGATCCGCAAGTGCGACCAAGATAGGCAACCATGTCGTGACGAGTGAAGTCTTCGATCGGCAACCGCGTCGATTCGAAGCCGGCGGCGCCCGGAACCCCAGCCTGCCGATTCAGGCGTTCAGCGGGGCAGGACGCTGCTGCCCATCAGGAATTCGTCGATCGCACGTGCGCACTGCCGGCCTTCGCGAATCGCCCAGACCACCAGGGACTGGCCACGGCGCATGTCGCCGCTCGCAAAGACCTTGTCGACGTTCGTGCGATAGCTGTTCGCGCCCTCGGTCGTTGCCTGCGCATTGCCGCGACCGTCGCGAACGACGCCGAACGACTCGACAACGGCACCGACGGGCGCGACGAATCCCATCGCGAACAGCACCAGGTCGGCCTTGATTTCATATTCGGAGCCCGGCACCTCCGCCATCTGCATGCGCCCGTCGGCCGCCTGCGTCCATTCGACACGCGCAGCGATCAACGCGCTCACACGACCGTTGCCGTCGTCCTTGAAGGATTTCGTCGTCACCGACCAGTCGCGTTCGCACCCTTCTTCATGCGACGAGGAAGTGCGCAGCTTGATCGGCCAGTTCGGCCAGGTGAGATCCTTGTTTTCGTGCAACGGGGGCTGCGGCATCAATTCGAACTGCGTGACGGACTCCGCGCCCTGGCGATTGCTGGTACCGACGCAGTCGGACCCGGTGTCACCACCACCAATGACGACGACATGCTTGCCGGTCGCCAGGATCTGGCCCTCGACCTGATCGCCGGCGACGACCTTGTTCTGCTGGGGCAGAAACTCCATCGCGAAATGCACACCGGCCAGTTCACGACCGGGCACCGGGAGATCGCGGGGCTGCTCGGCGCCACCGGTGAGTGCCACCGCATCGAACTGTGCCAGCAGTTCGGCCGGGGTGATCCGATGTTCGGACCAATTCACCACGGTGCCGAGGTCGACATCGGGATCGGTGACCAGTGTCGACGTGCGGAACTGGACTCCTTCGGCCATCATCTGTTCGACGCGGCGATCGATATGGGTCTTCTCCATCTTGAAGTCGGGGATACCGTAGCGCAACAGTCCGCCCACCCGGTCGTTCTTTTCGAACACCGTCACCTCGTGCCCGGCACGACACAGTTGTTGCGCACAGGCCAGGCCCGCCGGGCCCGACCCGATGACCGCCACTTTCTTCCCGGTCAGCAACGCGGGTGGCTGCGGCACGACCCAGCCCATCTCCCAGCCCTTGTCGATGATCGCGTGTTCGATCGACTTGATACCGACCGGATCGCTGTTGATGTTGAGCGTGCAGGCCGCCTCGCAAGGCGCCGGACAGACCCGGCCCGTGAACTCGGGAAAATTGTTCGTCGAGTGCAGCGTCGCCAGCGCACGTTGCCAATCGCCCCGGAACACGAGGTCGTTCCAGTCGGGGACGATGTTGTTGATCGGGCAGCCCGTCTGGCAGAACGGAATGCCGCAGTCCATGCAGCGGGCGCCCTGCCGCGAAGCGGCCTCATCGGAAAGATGAATCACGAATTCGCGGTAGTGGCGAACACGTGTCGATGTGTCTTCAGCCGCTTCGGACAGCCTTTCGTACTCGAGAAAACCGGTGACCTTACCCATTTCCAATTCCTGCCATGAGAGCCTGCGCGAATATACCTGCCGCCGTCATACCGTTTCCGTCTGCTTCTGCGCAGCCTGGCGCATCGCATGCATTTCGCCGAGTGCACGTCGATACTCGTTCGGGAATACCTTGACGAAGTTCCCGCGTTCGCGCGTCCAGCGATCGAGGATCGCGCGCGCCTTTTCGCTTCCCGTGAGCACGAAGTGCTGTTCGATCATGCCTTTCAGGATGATCTCGTCGCACTCGCCGCGATGCCAGGTCGCGGGGTCGGTCGAGTTCATCTGCTCCGAGGTCGGGAGGACGGGATCCAGCGACACCATCGATGTGTTCACCTGCTGCTTGAATCGACCGAGCGGGTCGTGCACATAGGCGATTCCGCCCGACATACCGGCGCCGAAGTTGCGCCCCGTTTCACCGAGCACGACGACGGTGCCGCCGGTCATGTACTCGCAACCGTGGTCGCCCGTGCCCTCGACCACCGCCGTCGCGCCCGAGTTGCGCACGCAGAAGCGCTCACCGGCCACGCCGCTGAAGTAGGCCTGGCCTTCGATCGCGCCATAGAGCACCGTGTTGCCGACGATGATGTTCGCATCCGCGATGCCGCGAAAGTCGTTGGTCGGCCGTACGATGATCGTGCCGCCCGACAGCCCCTTGCCCACGTAGTCGTTCCCTTCACCGACCAGATCCAGCGTGACGCCACGCACGGCGAATGCACCGAAACTCTGACCCGCGGTGCCATTGAGCTGGATGTGGATCGTGTCGGGTGGCAGTCCTTCGTGGCCGTACTTGCGCGCCACCTCGCCGGACAGCATTGCCCCGGCCGTCCGATTGATGTTGCGGATCGGCGAAATGAACGAGACCTTCTCGCCCCGTTCGAGCGCCGGGCGGGCCAGCTCGATGAGCTTGCGATCGAGCGTCTTGTCGATATTGTGGTCCTGGACCTCGGTGCGATAGCGCATTTCTCCCGCTGCGACCGCAGGCATCGCGAGCACCCGCGAGAAGTCGAGACCGCGCGCCTTCCAGTGTGCGATGCCCTTGCGCATGTCGAGCAGATCGGCGCGGCCGATCATTTCGGAGAAAGTGCGCATGCCGAGGCTCGCCATGATCTCGCGGACCTCTTCGGCGATGAAGAAGAAGAAATTGACGACATGCTCGGGACGGCCCTTGAAACGCGCACGCAACACCGGATCCTGCGTGGCCACGCCGACCGGACAGGTGTTGAGATGGCACTTGCGCATCATGATGCACCCTTCGACGACCAGCGGCGCGGTGGCGAAGCCCATCTCGTCGGCACCGAGCAGCGCGGCGATCGCCACGTCGCGACCGGTCTTCATCTGGCCGTCGGCCTGAACGATGATCCGGCTGCGCAGCCGGTTGAGCACCAGCGTCTGCTGTGTCTCGGCCAGCCCCAGTTCCCACGGCGTGCCCGCATGCTTGATCGAGCTCAGTGGCGAAGCACCGGTCCCGCCGTCGTGTCCGGCGATCACGACATGGTCGGCCTTGGCCTTGGCGACGCCGGCGGCGACCGTGCCCACACCGACTTCGGAGACGAGCTTGACCGAGATGTCGGCGCGCTGGTTCACGTTCTTGAGGTCGTGGATCAGCTGGGCGAGATCTTCGATCGAATAGATGTCGTGGTGGGGCGGTGGCGAGATGAGGCCGACGCCGGGCACCGAGCAACGCAGTTGGCCGATGTACTCCGACACCTTGTGGCCCGGCAACTGGCCGCCCTCGCCGGGCTTGGCACCCTGGGCCATCTTGATCTGGATCTGATCCGCACTCGACAGATACTCGGCGGTGACGCCGAAGCGCCCGGAGGCTACCTGCTTGATCTTCGATCGCAGTGAATCGCCGGCCTGCAACGGGATGTCGGAAACGACCCGGTCGCTACCGATCACCGATGCGATCGAATCGCCGTCCTTGATGACCGACTTGCCGGCGACCATCTCGGGCCGATAGCGAAGCTTGTCTTCACCACCCTCGCCGGTATTGGACTTGCCGCCCAGCCGGTTCATCGCGACCGCGAGCGTGGCATGCGCTTCGGTGGAGATCGATCCCAACGACATCGCCCCCGTGGCGAAGCGTTTGACGATCTCGCTGGCCGGTTCGACTTCGTCGAGCGGGATCGGCGTGCACTGGTCGCGGCGGAAATCGAACAGCCCGCGCAACGTCATCAGGCGCGTGGACTGGTCGTTGATGAGCTTCGCGTACTCCTTGTAGTTGGCATAGACGTTGCCGCGCGTCGCATGCTGCAGCCGGGCGATCGCATCGGGTGTCCACATGTGGTCTTCGCCGCGCGTGCGGAACGCATACTCGCCGCCGGCGTCCAGCGCAGAGGCGAGGACCGGATCGTTGCCGAAGGCCTCGATATGGCGCCGGATCGTTTCTTCGGCGATGTCGAAGACCGAAATCCCTTCGATATTGGACGGCGTGCCGGCGAAGTACTTGTCGACCACTTCGCGCGACAACCCGATCGCCTCGAAGATCTGCGCGCCGCAATAGCTCATGTAGGTGGAAATGCCCATCTTGGACATCACCTTGCGCAGACCCTTGCCGATCGCCTTGATGTAGTTCTTGACCGCCTTGTCCGGACCGATGTCCGACGGCATGTACTTGTAGCGATCGACCAGCGTCTCGAGCGCGAGGTAGGGATGGATCGCCTCGGCACCATAGCCGGCCAGCAGGGCGAAATGGTGCACCTCGCGCGCCGACGCGGTCTCGACCACCACGCCGGTACTCGTGCGCAGCCCGCGGTTGACCAGATGCTGGTGGACGGCGCTCATCGCCAGCAACGACGGAATCGCGACATGCGACGCGTCGCACATCCGGTCGGTCACGATCAGGATGTTGTAGCCGCTGCGGACCGCGTCCTCGGCCTCGGAGGCGAGCGAAGCCAGACGGGCCTCGATTCCCACCGAGCCCCAGGCGATCGGGTAGCAGACATCGAGTTCATACGCCTTGAACTTGTTGCCCGTGTAGTGCTCGACACCGCGGATCTTCGCCATGTCCTCGAAATCGAGCACCGGTTGCGTCAGTTCGAGGCGTATCGGCGGGTTGATGTTGTTGAGGTCGAGCAGGTTCTGCTTGGGGCCGACGAACGTGACGAGGGACATCACCATCTCTTCGCGGATCGGATCGATCGGCGGATTGGTGACCTGCGCGAACAACTGCTTGAAGTAGTTGTAGAGCGGCTTGTTCCGGTTCGACAGCACGGCCAGCGGCGTGTCGTTGCCCATCGATCCGGTCGCCTCTTCTCCGTTCTCCGCCATCGGCGCCATCAGGAACTTGACGTCTTCCTGCGTGTAGCCGGCCGCCTGCTGACGGTCGATCAGCGGCACCGACGGGGTCGGGGGGTTGACGATCTGGCTCGCGTCGCGCGGATCGATCTCGATATCGTGGATCCGGACCCGGATCGCATCGATCCACTCACGATAGGGCTTGTTGTTCGACAACTGATGCTTGAGTTCGGCGTCGTCGATGATGCGACCCTGGTCGAGATCGATCAGCAGCATCTTGCCGGGCTGCAGACGCCACTTCTTCACGATCCGGCCTTCCGGAATGGGCAATACGCCGGCCTCGGAGGCAAGCACGATCTGGTCGTCGTCGGTGATCAGGTATCGCGCCGGACGCAGGCCGTTACGGTCGAGCGTGGCGCCGATCTGGCGACCGTCGGTGAACGCGATCGCCGCCGGACCATCCCAGGGCTCCATCATCGCGGCATGGAACTCGTAGAACGCGCGCTGCTTGGGATCCATGTGCGTATGGTTTTCCCAGGCTTCGGGAATCATCATCATCATCGCCTGGGCCAATGGATAGCCGGCCATCGTCAGCAACTCGAGGCAGTTGTCGAACGTGGCGGTATCGGATTGACCGGGATAGACGATCGGATAGAGCTTGTGCAGATCGTCGCCGAGCACGGGCGAACTCATCACGCCTTCACGGGCGCGCAGCCAGTTGTAGTTGCCCTTGACGGTGTTGATTTCACCGTTGTGCGCGACCATCCGGTACGGGTGCGCCAGCGGCCATTCCGGAAAGGTGTTGGTCGAGAAGCGCTGATGGACCAGCGCCAGCGCCGACACATAGCGCGGATCCTTCAGGTCCTTGTAGTACTGGCCGACCTGCGTGCAGAGCAGCAGGCCCTTGTAGATGATCGTGCGTGCCGACATCGACACGACGTAGTACTCCTTGCCGTGCTTCAGGCGCAATCGCTGGATGTTGTGACTCGCGCGCTTGCGGATGACGTAGAGCTTGCGCTCGAGCGCATCGGTCACCATCACGTCCGGCCCGCGGCCGATGAAGATCTGGCGAATCGTCGGCTCCTTGGCCTTGACCGCCGGCGACATCGGCATCGAGTTATCGATCGAGACATCACGCCAGCCCAGAACGACCTGGCCCTCGGCGCGTACCGCCCGCTCGAGTTGCTGGGCACAGGCGAGCAGCGACGCGTTCTCCTTCGGCAGGAACACCATGCCCACGCCGTATTCGCCCTGCGGCGGCAACTCGACGCCCTGGCAACGCATTTCTTCGCGGAAGAACTGGTCCGGGATCTGTGTCAGGATGCCGGCACCGTCGCCCATCAGCGGATCGGCACCCACCGCGCCGCGATGATCGAGGTTGCAGAGGATCTGCAGGCCCTGATCGATGATGCGGTGGCTGCGGCGGCCCTTGATGTCGGCGATGAAGCCTACGCCGCAGCTGTCGTGCTCGTTGCGCGGATCGTAGAGGCCCTGAGCTTCGGGCGCCTGGTGGCTCGTCGCATTTCCCATAACCTACCTCGAATGAACGGTTTCATGACCCACGGACTATCGAATCCCGAGCGCAAAGGCGCAGGCGGGCTCGGGCATGACGACGACGGCCAGCCGTCCGAATCGTGCTCCCGACGGGATGTCCTCTTTGTCCTGTGATTCCGCAGCGCCGTCTGGTACAGGCGCTGAATGGCCCGGTGCCGGCGCGTCTCGGCCCTCGGTCGGAGAATATATCCCATCAGCGGGTTGCCAGGTGCACGCGCAACAATTTCGTCGGGGCACTGGCGCCTTCGCACCATGTTAAAGCAGTCGTCAAGTGGCGCCGCACCGCGGCGGGCAGCGCCCGTTCAGCAGCGTGCCGCCAATGTCTCGGCCACGAGTGCCGGTTCCACCTGCTGCAG
>JBGSTN010000582.1:0-4319 GCA_041736455.1 Burkholderiaceae bacterium
GCTGAGCGAGGCCGAACTGGCATCGCGCGCCGACACCTTCACGTCCCTGGACTCGAGATCCTTGCCGTCGAAGCTGCTCGATCCCTTGAAGGTCAGTTCCTGGCTGGCCGCTTCACCGGAGCCTTGCGCCTGGGCGCTGCCATCCAGAACGAGGGAAAGACGTTGCAGCTTCAATCGATCGAGCGTCACCGAGGCGCTGTCGCCTGCCTTGACCTCCAGGCGCTCGGCCTGCAGTGACTCCAGTGTGACATTGACTGCACCGCCGATATCGAGCGTCTTGAGATCAGGCGTCTGAATCTCGATACTGACACGCTCACGGGTCTTGAACGATGCGGTGGCACGGAGCGTCATGATCCGTCCGGAAACCTCGGCCTCGAGAACGTCGAGTACCGATGGCTCGGCCGACATGACGATACGCGGCGGCGAGCCGATCCGGATCGTGACCTCGGCCGGCACACTGGTGCGCACGCCATCGAACGCCGCCAGCTGCTTCTCACGGGATTGAACGGGAGCCGCCCAGGCCGGCGACATCGGCACGGCGACCGGCAGCACGAGACCTTGAATGCAGCGGCGGCGAATCATGCTGAACGACAGCTTCACGAGGCCGCGGTTCCGGTGATCGTCATTCATTGGGATCCTCCAGAATACATAGACCGTTCTTGAAATCCATCAGGCGGATGGATCGCTTGCCGGCGGCGAGAACCAGGCTCGGGTACGACTCTTCCTCGGCCTTCCGGTTTTCCACCCCGCGCGACTGGAAGATCTGCTTGCCTTCCTGCCAGCAGGTGAACGTTCCGGTGGTGGACGCCGGCTTCTCGATACGCGCCATCGATTCGACACGGGTCGGTTCGGTCTTAGCGACGGCATCGACGATACCGGCACTGAGGATGGAACTGACCGACATCAGCAGGCCTGCCACCAGGTACTTACTGTTGGGCAACGACATCATAGACTCCTGTACCGAAGCGGGAACCCGCGACACGGGCGAAGGCGGCAGCGAGTGCATCCGCATTTGGAACGGTCTTGATGCCCTTCAAGGGTTCCGAACCCAGTGCCTTGGGCGAGCCGAAGCACGCAATCGTTTCGGTCACGCCGCGAGGACTGGTGATCAGCTTGAAAGGAAAGTCACCGGGAAACTGCATTCTCGATCCCGCCGTCACCCTGGGCTGAGGTTGCATCAAGTTCGGGAAGAACTGGTTGACGACGCGATTCTCATCGATCAGGTAGCAGTAGAGATAGGTATCCTGGTCGACGGCAACATCGATCGCGAACGGTTGCCCGCGTCGATAGATGGAGCGCGGACCCTGCACGCCATTGATGTAGACGAATACCGGTGACGTGCCGGCAGCATCCTGTCCATTCGTATCCGGCGCAGATACCGCGGCGACTACCGCAGCAGCCTTCTCTTCGCCCTGTGTGGGCGTTGCGGGCGGCGGCGGCGGACTGCGTTTGATCAGATCGGCGGCCAGCTTCTGGTTGGTCGTGTGATCAGCCGCGAGATAGGCCTGGAAGAAATCGAGGTTGATCGATTCGTCGACCGGAAGACCCATCGCCTCCTTGTAGATCACGATTGCGTGGATGAGGGCATCATCGATCTCACCGTTGATCGATCCGCCGTAGAGACCCCGCGCGATCATCTGCTGCTGCAGGTAGGCGACCATCGAGATGGTGTCGCCGGAAAGTGTTTCCCACCAGTCGGAGATTTCCGCCTGCACCTCGCGGGTCTCCGGGGAGGCGCCAAGGCACGACCAGTAGGGGATCTTGGTCAGCTTGCCGATCAATTCGATGGTCGCGAGCTCGATCAGCGTGCGCAACGCCTGGGACCGGCCTTCGCTGCGTGCCAGGATGAAGTTGAAATTGAGGCCGAGCTTCTTCGTGTTGACTTCGCCGTCCGCGCCGGCGCCCTTGTTCAGGATCAACATCGAGTTGTTGGACACGGAACCGGGTACGAGCTGCAGCGACGTCGTTTCGATGACGCTCAGATCGAGCGCGAGGATGTCGGCCGAGCCCTGGGCAGCCGCACCGAACGTGAAGGCCCCGATGCCGATGCCGGCATCGCCCTGCTTCTTGACGACCGAGTCGTCGAACTGGGAGACCGATCCCCGAATCGTGAAGTCCGGCGCATTCGGGATGAGCTTGTCGCGTGTACCGAGTCCGATCACCGCACCCAGCGTCTGGTCGTTGATACTGAATGCGACCAGGTTGATGGCGCGTGATCGACGTGACATCTGCGACACCGCGGAGATGATCATGTCCTTGGAGCTGGCACTGACCTTCTTCGTCGAATCCGGAATGTCTTCCACCAGGATGGACAGGTTCTTGACCCCGTAGGTGATCATCAGATAGTCCATGCAGCGCAGCGCATTCCGGAACCCGGTGGCGGTCGCGGCAGGTTCGTCCTTCGGGTTGCGTTCGAGCTTGGCTTGCTGGCGAACCGTCTCGTCATAGTCGGTGAGCTGGCGCGACGAGGCGCATGCGCTCAGCAGGATCGCGCAACAGAGCCCCGCAATGGCTGCGCATGACAGACGGCCATAGGTGGTCGGTGACGACGGTCGCGAATCAGCAGTGACCATGGCGGAGAACCTTCGTGATGAGCGGTGGTTGAAAGGGATGTGGAGGTGACTGTCTCATTGCCGCGCACGCGGGTCATCGATCCTGTGGCCATCGGCCGACCGGATCATCGACAGCGCGCGGCATTGATGACCGGGCCCGTGACGATGACTGTCTGGCCGCGAGGATTGATACGGCCACGGGCCGAGTTGTTCGAGCCATCGTTGTTGCCGATGTCGACCTGGCCGCAGTTGTCCGAGTTGCCGCCCTTGTCTTCGCCGCTGCCGCGGCGTGGTCCACGCTGCTTGACCTTCTCACGCGCGACCTTCGACTGCAGATCGACATCGAGATCGTAGATTTCGGATTGGGCCGCATGGACGGGTTTCGAGAGGCCGGGCAGCAAAGAGATGGCGATTGCTGCGGCTAGGAACGTGGCCAGCATCAACCTGCTCCTGGATGCTCGCAGGTTACCGGCTGCGGCCGGGCGTATTGAGACTTTCATGAGATCACCTCGCGAGATTGGCAAGCTGCACTGCGAAGATCGAGCAGTATCAGCTTGCCTTGGTCGACTTCGTGAGTCAGGAGCGGTCGATCGCCGATTACTTCTTGGCGTTGCCGACGTTCATCGTCTGCGAGTTGAGTGCACCGCTTTGCGTTTGATCGATACCCGAGACGGTCACTTTGGACTTTGCGCCCTTGCCATCCGCATTGCCGATGGCCAGTTTCTGCGAGTTCAGCGCGCCGCTCTGGGTCTGCTTGATGTCGCGGGCGTTTACATCGGATGCACCGCCAGCCTTCGCATTGCCGATTTCCAGTTTCTGATTGTTCAGCGCACCGCTCTGTTGCTGCTTGATGTTCGAAGCGTTGACTTTGCTGGTCGAGTCCTTGCCCGTCGCACCGCCGATATCGGCCGATTGCGAGTTCAGCGCGCCGCTCTGCTGTTGCTTTGCGTCACGCAGATTGACGTCGGAACTCTGTGCCATGGCGGACACGCCGAACAGACCGGTGATGGCGGCGGCGATGATGATTTTGGTGGCTTTCATGTAGTACTCCTGATGGTTGAACAAGGTAGGCTAGGTTTCGGATCGAGTAATCGTTACGTCGGGTTCAGCTTCAAGAGCGGTGGCTTTTGATCGGCCGGTTGATGCTCTTGGAACCTTGGTTGCTGCCGGAGTAGGAAAGGTTCACGATTGCAGCGGTGAGGAGGAAATTTCTCGAGAAAGTGACTTCGATCCTCGTCGGTTCCGTTCATGCTGCTCTGCACGATAAGGACTCATTGCCATATCGCCGGTCAAGCGTAGGCGCTATGGACGTATCGCGAATACCGTAATCAGGTGAACGAAGCCGCGCCCGGTCGTGAACCCCGACAAGATGCCGTCGATTGGGGATCTGGTGTGTGACGCAATTCACCGAAATTTTGTGAACTGGTTCACACGAAAAGTTTTCTGTGCGACTTTGCACGACCGATGCAGCGGCTGTCGTTTACTTTCTCTGGAAATCGAAAGTCACGGGCACCAATTGTGGGTACGAGGCGTGGCAGCATCGCGTCTAGAGTGTGATGCCTGTGCCGGCCCGGATGCACCGATCGTGGTGCGGAACATCGCGCGCCTGAAAGGTGGGCCAGAACCAATAGAGGAATCGAGATGTCCTGTCGTTTCAAGAGTGGCCCGCAGTTCCCGCTGATCGCCTTGGCCGTCGCCACCATGCTGGCGGCCTGCGGCGGTGGTGGTGGTGATGCACCCCCAAGCAACGTGGGCGGCGGGGGCGCC
>JBGSTN010000589.1:0-5433 GCA_041736455.1 Burkholderiaceae bacterium
GAGCGCATGGCGCACATCCGGATCCGTAGCCGCGCCGTTGCCGAAGCCGGGTTCGTTGTCGACGAAATAGCCGATCAGGCGCGGTTCGCCACGATGGGCAGCGGTGCCGGCGGTAATGCTGTCTCGGACTGCCCGTTCGAAGCGCGGGTCGAAGACATCGGCAATGCCTTCCCACCAATCGCTGCCATCGGACAATCGTGCGAACTCACCGGACACATGAATGACATGTGTGTAGGGCAGGCGCGTTGCGCGCACGAAAGCCGGGTCGCTCCATGCCGCCGCCGTGTTGAACTGCCAGTCGGCTAGGCGCGACGTCGTACGCGCTTCCCAATGGGCGTCGTCGTCGACTCCGTAACGACGGAAGATGTTCGCACGATAGAAGTCGAAGGTGAGCCCCTTCAGGTAGCCGCGGCCGCGTTGCGCGCCAGTGTCCGCCGGCAGGATCTCGGTGCTGTCGCGATTGCCATAGAACGCTGCCATGGGGCCGTTCCGTGCCGGCAGGTCCGCGAACATGAATTCTCGCCCCGCGACGAATGTCGCCGCATTGTCGCGCTGGACCGCATTCACGCCGATCGAGACGAAAGGATTCCCGTCGGGTGTGACCAGCCACCAGCGCGGCGGAACTTCACCGCTGGCTGGTTGATGCCATGTCCGGAAAAAACCGGTCGCCGGCTGCTTCGATGACTCGTCAGCCGGCTTCAGTCCACCGAATCGATCGAGTGGGGGCAAAAGCATGCGAGGTCGCCGGGCACGTGCGGGCGTGTCGGATCGACCCGTATCGACAGCACCGGGCGGAGCGGACGGATCGGACGTCGTGCTCGGGGAACCGGAACTCGCGCTCTCGCCGCAGCGGCGCTTGCCGGGCCAGTCGCCGCGGGCGGATTGACCGTAACAATCGATGATCGCGCTGTACAAGGCGTGTTCGTCGTCATGTGTCGTCTCGAGAAACACCTTGCCGATCCGAACGCTCTGCCGCGAGTCGGGCGTCGGGATCGACAGGGTCAGTGAATTCGTTGCGGCCGCTCCCGCGGTGACGACGACCGAGCTTGCAACG
This sequence comes from Burkholderiaceae bacterium, assembly GCA_041736455.1. Lineage (GTDB taxonomy): Bacteria > Pseudomonadota > Gammaproteobacteria > Burkholderiales > Burkholderiaceae_E > JAUIAI01. Next base: position 1,055 of record JBGSTN010000589.1, read on the forward strand.
AGGATCGGTGCGCCGGCGATCGGGAACGGCTGGGGTGGCGCCGCGCGCATGCCCCACCGCAACGGATTGGTCGCGCGCAACGGCATCACCAGTGTCAAGGGAGGTCCCGGCGGAATACCGACGCTCGATCGCAATAACCGTCCGTCCTGGAGGTCCAGCGTCAGTTGCAGCGTGATCGGCCAGGACATCACGTTCTGCAAGTGCATCTTCAGGCTGTAAGTCGCGCGGGCCGCTCCGGGATCCGGCAGCGCGAGTGGTATCAGCAGCCGGGGCACCGGTACATTGCCGGGCCTCGCATCGCCGGCGAACGGCGCAGTGCGCTGGCCGGAAACCTCATGAGGATCGAAGTGGACGCGAACGAAACCCTCCGGATCCGTAGGCTCGACCACACTGCGGTCAGCCGCAATCGTAACCAGAGAGGCGGGATCGGCGAGCAACGCCGCCTGGGCGCCGAACGTTGTCAACGAAACCGTGGCTGCGAGGAGACCGGCGCCGTATTTTCGCAATCGACCGGCCAAGCAGACGCGGTATCGCAGTGCGATTCGACTACAAATTGCGATATATAAAACTGACATAACCGGTATTCCGTTGATTTACACGGTCGCCGAGACTGTTTCGCATCGCGCCATTTTCGCAGGATTTGCTTCGATCGGTGCCGCGAGGCGTGAGGCGCTAGACTCGCGCCGTGAAGACGATGAATCCCTCCGCTGACGACGATGCCGAATGAAGTGGCGGCGCTGCTGGTCCTGTTCGCGGTCGGGGCGATGCTGTTGACGTGGATCATCGGCAAGCCGGCCTGGATAGCAAGGCGTCGCCGACGCGAAAGCGGCGCGCCGTTTCCGGTGGGCTGGGATCGCACGCTGATGGACGACGTGCCGATCTACCGGCGGTTGCCGGACGAACTGCGGCGACGATTGCAGCGACATGTGCAGGTGTTCGTCGCGGAAAAGCGCTTCATCGGGTGCCATGGGTTGGTCGTGACGGATCAGATGCGCATCGTCATCGCCGCACAGGCGTGTCTGTTGATCTTTAATCGACCTACGCGAATATTCGATACATTAACCGATATTCTCGTTTATCCGGACGAATTCATCGCCGATCGCGACGAAGAGGATGAAGATGGGGTCGTTCATCGCTCGCGTCGAGCCATGGCCGGCGAGTCCTGGATGGACAGTCAAGTCGTGCTGTCGTGGGCCGACGTAATGGCCGGCGCGCAGGAAGCCGACGATGGTTACAACGTGGTGATCCACGAGTTCGCTCATCAACTGGATCATCAGACCGGCTTTGCCAACGGGTCGCCGGTTCTCGCGAGCGGCCATGATCCACGTGCCTGGGCGACGGTTCTGGGCCATGAATTCGAGCAACTGAGAAACCGGGTCGCCCGGGGTGAGCCGACCTTGATCGATGAATACGGGGCTCAGGATCCGGTCGAATTCTTCGCGGTGGCGTCAGAGAGTTTCTTCGAGCAGCCACGGCGGCTGGTGGCGGAACATCCGGCGCTCTACGGTGAGCTCAGCCGCTTCTACTGTGTGGATCCGGCTGCCTGGTGAAGCGGATCAGGTCCGACCGCGTGGCGTGGCGCCACCGAAGGCAGGGAGGTCAAGCTTGCCCCTGCCGCTGAAGCCCGATCCCCCCAGTCCCCTGCCACCGAATCGTCCTTGCAGCGAATAGGACAAGCCGTCGGTGCGCGGGCCCTCGAGCATGCTCAGCGCCTGACGCAGGGCGGTGAAGGCCGATACCGACACAGGGACGGTCACCACGGTCTCGCCGAATCTCGGCACGGTTCCTTTCTCATCGCTCACCCCGCTCGCGACACCGCGTCCGTCGATGTCGAGCGAGAGCGATATCCCATCGAAATCGATCGCCTGTTCGTTGGGGTTCTGCACGCGCATCGTCAGGGCGAATCGCAATTCCAGTCCTTCCCCAGGCAAGGGTTCGAGTCCGACCACATTCACCATCGGTTCCTGGTAACCGGTCAGTGCCGCGCACCCGGAGACGCCGACGAGCAGTGCCATGAGGATGCCGACCAGAGAATTCAGGATGCCGGGAACGAGTTTCGGATTCATGGTGCAAGACGCTTCGCAGGGATTGCAGCCGATTCGGAAAACTGACCGCCGGAGAAGTCGTCCGCAGTCAATCCCCGGTTCACATCGAGCCCCAGCATCGACCAGCGATGTGCCGGGAGCAGCGGGATCGGCCGCCGGATCCGTTCGAAGAACCGTGTCGGCCACATCACGCCGTGCAACTCGCGGTGGCCGGCGGTATCGACATCGACCACGGCGCCCCGCGTGGATTCGAGGCCTTCGATCGTGAAGCGGACCCGCCGCATCAAACGATCTTCGCGGTCGATATAGAGCACATACCGGTCTTCGGTCGAAACACCCAGACCGGGTCGCGCTCGGACCAGCAGCCGATCCGTGAGACGATCATCGAGCCGGGTCGGGCCGAGATCCTCGAAGACCTGACGACCATCGAGGAAGGCGAGCGGGCCCAGCAGAAACACCCGGTAGGCATCGGCCACGAGGGCAGCGGCATCGCGGATTTCGGATGCTTCGGCAAGTGTGCCGTTATATTGCACGATGACATTGCGCTGCCGGGCGGCGTATCGGCGCAGCACGTACTTTCGACCCGCTTCGCCCGAATGCGATTGCGCAATCAGGTGCTCGCCGGGCAGCAGTCGTTCCTGCGATCCGCCTCGCCACGCCGCGTCGACCAGCACGGGCTGCAGACGCTTGACGATGCCGTACCAATGACTGTCGTAGGCGACGCTGATATCACTGATGCCCGCGAACGCCTCGCGGCCGTGGGCGCTGGCAGTCGCGTCGAACAGAGCGACGCCGGCGGGTGTCGATTCCGATCTGTTGCTGTCCGGGATCGATTGGCAGGCGGCGATTGCAAACGTGGCACTCAGTGCCGCCACCACGCGTAACGACGCTCGCATCATCTTCGTTCGAAGGGTTCGATCCGGCAGTGTGACATAGATGGGTAAGCGCCTGTGCGCTGGCATTCCGGTTCGTTCCGGCAAGGGAGTAACCGACCGCCGCCTTCCGGACTACGATTGACGAGGATCAAGGCCGTTATCCTGGCCCTGACGGACTATTGGCCACAAGCACCCCAATGACGAGTTTGACCCTGCTCCTGCCGATCAGGGTGGCCGAGTCTTATCGAATTCCTACCAGGAGACCCGTCAATGACGCAGTCCTCGAACCCGCCCAAGGCCTCCGTCGCCGCCAAGTCCAACGGTGCGGCACGCATCGACAAGGTCGAACGGATCAATCGCAAGCCGCGAACCAGCGCTACCGGGCACAAGCGCGATGCAGTCGAATCCAAGGCGGCGCGCCAGGCGCTGTCCACGGTGGCGGTGGTCGAAGATGCCGCTGCGAAAGCCGCCGGCAAGAATGCCGAGACGGTCAGGTCGGCGATCGACGCTCTGCTGGGCGACGCATCGAAGGACGAGCTCGAACTGGTCCGACGTGCGCTCGAATCGCGCAACAAGGGCGATGATAGAACGCACCCCGACGACGAACTTTCGGAAAAGTGGCGTCTGGGCGTCTATCCCTACAGGAACAAGATGTCACGGCGACGCTACGAGGCGCAGAAGTACCAGCTGCAGGTCGAACTGCTCAAGCTGCAGAACTGGGTGAAGGAGTCGGGGCAGCGCGTCGTCATGCTGTTCGAAGGGCGCGATGCGGCAGGCAAGGGCGGCACCATCAAGCGGTTCATGGAACACCTGAATCCGCGTGGCGCCCGTGTCGTGGCGCTGGCAAAACCGACCGACGACGAGCGCGGCCAGTGGTACTTCCAGCGCTACGTGCAACATCTGCCCACCGCTGGGGAAATCGTTCTGTTCGATCGATCCTGGTACAACCGGGCGGGCGTCGAGCGGGTGATGGATTTCTGCAGCGACGACGAGTATCTCGAGTTCATGCGACAGTGTCCGGAGTTCGAGCGGCATCTGGCGCACAGTCGTGTGCACCTGATGAAGTTCTGGTTCTCGGTCAGCCAGGAAGAGCAACGGCGCCGCTTCATGGAGCGGCGCAGTCATCCGCTCAAGCAATGGAAACTCAGTCCGGTCGATCTGGCGTCGCTCGACAAATGGGACGATTACACGAAAGCCAAGGAATCGATGTTCTTCAATACCGACACGGCCGATTGCCCCTGGACCGTCGTGAAGTCCGACTGCAAGAAGCGCGCACGACTCAATGCGATGCGCTATGTGCTGCACAAGATGCCCTATCCGGGCAAGGACATCGCCCGCATCGGCCCGATCGACCCGCTGATCGTAGGGCGCGCCAACGTGGTCTTCGAGGCCGGGGAGAACGGTTCGGACAATTGAGGTCGTTGCCCGGGCGCACCGCGCACGGCCCGGCGGCATCGCA
>JBGSTN010000631.1:0-1654 GCA_041736455.1 Burkholderiaceae bacterium
CCGGATCATCGTTGCGCTGGGACAAGGCGCGCGCGGCGATGAACCCGCCGACACCGAGCGGCGAGATGCACGATTCCGAACCACCGGCAACCATGTAGTCGGCGTCACCGTAGGCGATGATGCGCGCCGATTGCCCGATGCAGTGCAAGCCCGTCGTGCAAGCGGTCGCGATCGCCAGATTCGGGCCTCGCAGACCGAGCGTGATCGCGAGCTGGCCCGAGATCATGTTGACGATGGATCCCGGCACGAAGAACGGCGACACGCGGCGATAGCCGCGATTGACCAGTTCGGCATGCGTGTTCTCGATCATCGGCAAGCCACCGATACCCGAACCCACCATCACGCCGAAACGCTCGGAAACCTCTTCGGTAATCTCGATGCCGCTGTCCTTGACCGCGTCGACCGAGGCCGCCACGCCGTAGTGAATGAAGGTGTCGAAATGACGGGCCTCCTTCACGGGCAGATACTGGCCGACATCGAACCCCTTGACTTCACCCGCGATGCGAGTGGGCATGGCGGATATGTCGAAACGAGTCACCGGGCCGATACCGCTGCGGCCCGCGATGATATTCGACCAGGCCGTTGCTATGTCATTGCCGACCGGACTGATGATGCCGAGTCCGGTGACCACCACGCGTCGTATGTTCACCGGATCAGGCCGCCTTCGACTGCGCCTTTACGTAGTCGATAGCTTGCTGGACGGTAGTGATCTTCTCGGCTTCCTCGTCGGGAATCTCGGTGTCGAATTCGTCTTCGAGCGCCATCACCAGTTCGACCGTGTCGAGCGAGTCGGCGCCGAGATCATCGACGAATGCCGATTCGATCTTGACATCGGCTTCATTCACGCCGAGCTGTTCCGCGACGATTTTCTTGACGCGCTGTTCGATGTCTTCCATGGTTTTCTCCGTTTGAATCAAGTGCCGTCTCGACCATTTCTCGGGAGCGGTCGGTACGGGTTTATCTGCTATGCCGATCCAGGCAACGCTTGCGCGTCTGTGGTTGGCACGGGTGATGAGCAAAGGTTTTCGATAGTGCTGGTCGGATAAGATGCGGACGGTGCGCGGATTGTCGAGTGATCGCCGATTTGCTCGCTCGTCGGGCCGGACACGATTTTGCCACTATTCCATGAACATCCCACCGTTCACATGCAGGGTCGCACCAGTGATGTAGGCCGCCGCGTCGGACGCCAGGAAGACGACGGCCGCCGCCACTTCCTTCGGGTCGCCTAGCCGTTGAGCGGGAATCTGTTGCAGCAAAGCCTCGCGTTGGGCTTCCGCCAGGTCGCGGGTCATGTCGGTGGCGATGAAGCCCGGTGCCACACAATTGACGGTGATGTGACGCGAACCCAGTTCGCGCGCAAGCGACTTCGACATGCCGACGACACCCGCCTTGGCGGCCGCGTAATTGGCCTGACCCGGGTTGCCCGAAGCGCCCACGACCGATGTGATGTTGATGATGCGCCCGCTCCTGGCCTTCATCATCGGACGAATGACCAACTGGCTGAGCCTGAAGACCGCCGACAGATTGGTCTCGATCACACCCGACCATTCAGCGTCTTTCATGCGAAGCGCCAGATTATCGCGGGTGATGCCTGCGTTATTGACGAGAATCGATGGTGCGCCCCATTCGCTCGTCATGGCGGGCAGCAACGCTT
>JBGSTN010000659.1:0-3170 GCA_041736455.1 Burkholderiaceae bacterium
GACGGACATCGTGCAGGTGCATCGCAAAAATCGATCGCGTCGACGATCTTCGGGCTCAATCCGATGAGCCGTGACGAATGGCAGACCGCGCCCGCCCGGTTCGCGACTCGGTCTCTGATCCGGGACGGCCGAGCGATGGTCGCGGGGGGATATCGCAAGTTGCTGCGACATCGCCATCGGTTCTAACCATCCCACGCGTCCCCCCACTGTTCGTCGATCACAACACATCCTGGTGCTCGCACCCTGCCGGTTCGTTGCAGCCGGCATGCGGCGACAACACCGGACCGGGCGTTGCGCACCCCGGCAACGGCCAGGAACTAGCGCTCAGTCGATCGTCTCAATGCCCTGCGCGCGGAGGCGCTCGACGCTCTCCCTCATTCGCTGCAGGTCCTCAGATTGATGGCCCACCCATCCCTTGATCTCGCCCACGATCTTCAGCGGTTCGCGAGAGCGGTAGGATCGCGTCGGGTTGCCGGGAAACTTCTTGTCTGTGAGATTGGGATCGTCCTCGAAGGGACCGGTTGGCTCGACGATGTAGATTCTCTCGGCGCAGTCGCCGCCCGCCAGTTCGGCACCCCAGATCGCTGCCTCAAGTCTGGCGGCGAAGTAGATCCAGGGGTTCGCCTTGTTCGACCCGTAGTGCGACCGATACCCGGGCGCGAGCAGGTCACCCGCCTTCAGGTCGGCACGGGTGCCATGATAGTAGATCTCCTGATCCGGCGCGCCGTTGAGGTGCATCGGTTCTGTACTCCTTGTCTTCGGGCGATGGGCGTGTCGTGCCGAAGAAAATGTCGGCGGGCAATTCTTGAAGTAAGCTTTCTTCCGACCATCTATATGCAAAGGGTAGCCAGCGCTCTCTTTGGCCGGAGACGGGTGCCGACAGTGCTTTCAGTTGTAGCGGATTGACGCTGAGAAGGCCCCGCCACTAGCGTCAGGCGTCGCCGCCGGACCCCGATCGAGCTTCACTGGCACTCTCGGTTTCCGCGTATCGCCTTTGCATCTCCTCGGGTGTGACTTCTTCGATGGAATGCCCGATGATCCAGTCGTAGCCGAACGGGTCGCGGATCGTTCCCGAACGCTCGCCATGAAAGGCATCCGTCGGAGCGCGCACGAGCGTCGCGCCTAAGCCCACGGCAGCCGCGATCATGGCATCGGCGTCGTCGACATGAAGGTGGATCGCGAACGTGCTCTGCGCCTGCGGGTCGGGCGCATGAATTCCGTACTCGGGAAACTCCTCTGACAGCATGACGGTGGTACCGCCGAACATGAGTTCGACGTGCCCAATGCGACCCCCGGGCTCGACAAGTCGGAATTTCTCGGTCGCGCCAAATGCTGTCTTGTAGAAGGCAATCGCCGTCTCGCCGTTCCTGGCGCGCAAATAGGCAAAGACCTCATGGATCTGCATGAGCGTGCTCCGTTATAGTCGCTGGGTCGTTGCAAGATAGAGCGGCCGCAATCGCCGGTATTGAAGAAACTGGACATGCAAGCGTTCAGATCGGGAGATGGTGCCGGTGACTTGGAGCGGCGGCCAGATAGCGCATCGGCGTGACGCCGGAGAAGGCGCGAAACTCGCGGTTCATGTGGGCTTGGTCGGCATATCCCTCGGCCAGAGCAAGGTCCGACAGGTCGGAACCGGAGCTCGCGAGACGCTGCAAGACGCGCCCGAACCGCCGGATACGGCAATACGTCTTTGGGGTCAGCCCCACCGAGGCGGTGAACGTCCGCGTGAAATGGCGATGGCTGTAGCCAGTTTCGGTGACGACCTCCCCGATATTCGCGGAGGCGTCGAACCGTTGCAGGGCGTGCGCGACGAGCGGGTGGATGCCGTGAACATATGGCAGTCTGGACAACAGAATATCTTCAAGCAGGTTCAACCGGTCGGAGAGTTGGGGCGTCTCCCTCAACTGATCGATGATGTCCGCCAGTAAGGGCCGCGGCCAGAGATCCTGAATCCGCGTATGACTGCCCGCCAGTTCAATCGCGGGAACCTGAAACAGCAGTTCGATCGCTCCTGGCCGCAGCATCGCTCCAACAGTCGGCACCGGTTTGGAAACATCTTTGATATACGGAGAAGAGCGTGGTCCGCCGATCAGGGCCGTGCCGACATCGTGCCCCAGATCGTCGGCCAGATCATCGTAGAGGCGCAGCGGCGCGTCCTCCAGGCGAAGAACGATATGCGTTGCGCCTGTGGGAAGGACCAGTTCCTTTCGACGCGCCGGCGCATTGCCGATCGGCTCCGATGTGGATGCCCAGATCAGATCGACGAAGGGTCTCAGGGACGGTTTGGCTGGTCGGCTCAGCTTCATGTTAAACTCTCTCCCTGGCGGGTCGCATTCTGCGATTTTGTGAGCAGCGATCGGCACAGGCCGACCGCCAGCATCATCGGCCTTCGTCTGTCCCTTGATCGTCCAGACCCGAGACTGCCGGCTGCAAACGCACGTCGTTCGGGTGGCATGGACTTAGTCAAGGGTAGCCCCGCCAGTGACATTGACCGCCGTTGCCGTCATCGCGGCGGAATGATCGGAAGCCAGAAACGCGACGGTCTCGGCCACCTGCGACAGAGTCGGCAGGCGCCCCAGCATCGTGCCTTTGGCCGCGCCGCCGAGCCAGTCCTGCACCGTCAGCCCCATCGCCCGCGCCTTCGGAGCGAACAACTCCCTGGTATAGGAACCTGCTTCGACCGCGTCGGAGATCGCGTGTGACCGTAGGCAGAGAACGCGGATGTTGCGGGGTCCGAGTTCACTAGCCAACGTCTTGGTGAAGGCTTCGAGGCCTGCGCAGCCGACAATGTGCCCGAGATGACCTGGTGCCGCCATACGCCCTGCCGGCGCCACGACGGTGATGATCGCCCCCCCGCGTTCACCGCCCATATGCGGAGCGACAGCCTTGCAGATGTTGAACTGCGCCGACAGAAAGGGCACCACGCCCTGCATGAACTCCGCGAGCGAGAGATCATTTATCTCCTTGCCCTGATCGTGCATGAAGCTCGTGGCGTTGACCACGACGTCGATACCTCCAGCCCGCTCAGCCAACTCTGCCACCCGCTCCGACGTCGCGTGCTCGTCGAGCACATCGATTTCGAATGTCAGGGCCACGCCACCCGCCGCACGTATACCGTGCGCCGCCCTTTCCAGCCGCGCGCTGTTCCGCGCGCCGAGATGGACATGCGC
>JBGSTN010000675.1:0-1826 GCA_041736455.1 Burkholderiaceae bacterium
CCGGGGAGTGCGTCGGCACCAGCGGCCGGCAGTCCGAAGCCGCCCCGATTCGTCTGGCCGGCCAACGGCGCGGTGACCAAGAGTTTTACCGATCCCAAGAGCATGGGTATCGCGATCGCCGGCAAGGCCGGTGATCCGGTGGCGGCGGTTGCCGCTGGCCGGGTCATCTTCAGCGGCCTGGGGCCGCGCGGATACGGCAAGTTGCTGATCGTCAAGCACGACGACGACCTGCTGTCGGTCTATGCGAACAACCGGGCCCTGCTCGTGAAGGAAGGGCAATCGGTTCGGCAGGGCGAACGCATTGCCGAACTGGGAAGTTCCGGTACCGATGCCCCGCGGCTCCATTTCGAGATCCGGCGACTCGGCAAACCGGTCGACCCGATCAGTTATCTGCCTCCTCGTCTGCAATAGACCGGCGCTCGACGTTCATCTTGACTGCTGTCCTCTGCTTCGATATCGAGACAGTGCCGGATACCACCGGCATGCGGCGCCTGCTCGCCGCCGAGGCCGACCCCGGGCCTGCGTCCGAAGTCATCGTGCGCGACGACGAGGCGGTTGCCGAAACCTTCTTCGCGCGCCGCCGCGAGAAGACGGGTTCCGACTTCCTGCCGTTGCATCAGCATCGGATCGTGGCGATCGCCTGCCTGATCCGGGTCGATGACGGTCTGCTGGTGCGTTGCCTCGGGCAACCCGATGATCCCGAAGAGAAACTCGTCGCGCTCTTCTTCCACCAGATCGAACGTCATACGCCGCAGCTCGTGTCATGGAACGGGGGTGGCTTCGATCTGCCGGTCCTGAACTATCGGGCGCTGGTCAACGGCGTGATCGCCCCTCGCTTCTGGGATACCGGCGAGACCGATCGCGATTTTCGCTACAACAGCTATATCAGTCGCTATCACGCGCGCCATCTCGACCTGATGGATGTTCTTGCGATGTACTCGCCGCGCGCGAACGCGCCGCTCGACGAGATCGCCAGGCTTTGTGGCTTTCCCGGCAAACTGGGCATGGATGGGAGCCAGGTCTGGCAGGCCTGGCAAGCGGGGCGCGGCGAGGAGATCCGGCAATATTGCGAGACGGATGTGGCGAATACGTGGCTGATGTACTGCCGATTCCAGCGACTCCGGGGCCACTGGGATTCGGCTCGTTACGATCGCGAACTGGCATTGCTGCGCACCACGATCCAGGCCGATGGCGGCCCTCATTGGCAGCGGTTCCTGGCCGCCTGGGAGCCTGCGCGTTGAGCGAGCCGCTGCGCCTGACGGTCGAGTCGCTCGATCTCGAGGCCAACGCGATCGCGCGCCATGCCGGGAAGGTGATCTTCGTGCGTGGCGCACTGCCGGGCGAGCAGGTACTGGCCGAGATCGTGCGCAGCAAGCCGCGCTACGACGTGGCGCAGACCATTTCGGTATTGCGCGGCAGCAGTCAGCGTGTGACGCCGCGCTGCGCGGTCTACGGTGTGTGCGGTGGATGCTCGATGCAGCACATGGCGGAGGCCGGTCAGCTTGCCGTCAAGCAGCGGGTACTCGAAGATCAACTGAAACATCTGGCCGGTCTGAAACCAGGGCGCATCCTGAGGCCGATCAGCGGCCCGGCGTGGCGTTATCGTTATCGCGCCCGATTGTCGGTTCGCCATGTCTACAAGAAGGGCGTCGTCATGGTCGGATTCCGGGAGAAGGCCGGTCGCTATGTCGCGGACATGAATGCGTGCGAAGTGCTGCCTTCCGAGGTGTCGGATCTGCTGCCCGAGATGCGCCTGCTGATCGGTGCGATGGATGGTCACGACCGGATGCCGCAGATCGAGGTTGCGGTCGGCGAGCTCGCCGACC
>JBGSTN010000756.1:0-1542 GCA_041736455.1 Burkholderiaceae bacterium
GCGAGCAGCATGGCCGCGCAACCGGCGATCGCGATCCTTCGAGCGATGCGCCACGGCTGGGCAAGGCTGCTCGTGGCAACGCTACCTGCGCGAGTCATCGGGTACCTCGTGTTCAGGGTGCTGCAGTGAGGGCGTTGATTCGCGATCCCGATCCGGCAGTGAAGGCGCCATCTCGCGCTCCCGATCCTGACGCGTTGGCGGCGGCGTCCAGGCCCGATCGGTCCGCCCCAGCAGGTCGTCGTCGATGTGTTCCATCAGTTCGTTGGCCATCTTGAGTCGTTCACGCGCGAGATCGATATACGGTTGATTGTCGAACGTGCTCACCCCGGGGGTCCAGAGCCTAGCCAATTGGGCAATGGTCTCTCGATCGTGCTTGACGAACGCGCGCGCGGCTTTCTCGGCGCGGAACGGGTGCTCGCCGACTGCCATCAGCGCGTATCTCGCACTGCGCACGGCGGAGTCGAAGGTCTCGCGCACGATGTCGTCGGCACCGGCGCGATACAGTCGATAGACGTGCTGCCGATCGTAGGCGCGCGCGATGATGTGCAGATCGGGGCGTTCGCGGCGCGCGTAGGCAACGATGTTGATCGCCTGCTCCGCATCGTCGATGGCCACCACCAGGACGGTCGCATGGGCCAGTCCGGCAGCCTGCAGGAGGTCCGGGCGGGAAGCGTCGCCATAGAACGAACGCACACCGAACTTGCGCATGCCGTCGACCAGCTCCGGCTGATGGTCGAGTACCACGGTCTTGTGCCCATTGCTCAGCAGCAGACGATTGACGATCTGCCCGAAGCGCCCGAGACCGGCGATGATCACGTTGGCCCGATCGTCGATATCGTCGGCAGCCTTGCTGGGTTCGCGTGACCAGCGGGCGGCGATGCGTTGCTGAATGATGAAGAGCAGCGGGGTCAGCAGCATCGACAAGGCCACGACGAGCGACAACAGGCTGACGAGTTCCTGCGGCAGCACGCGGTTCTGCAGCGAGAAACCCAGCAGCACGAAACAGAACTCGCCGGCCTGCGCAAGCGACAGCGCCAGCAGCCAGCCGTCGCCAGCGCGCAGGCCGAACAGGCGCGCCAGTACGAGCAGCACCACGGCCTTTACCGCGATCAAGCCCAGCGTGAGGCCGAGCACGAGCATCAGCTCGCTGGTCAACAGACCGAAGTCGATACCGGCGCCCACGGTGATGAAGAAGAGCCCCAGCAGCAGACCCTTGAATGGCGCGATGTCGGATTCGAGTTCGTGACGATATTCGCTGTTCGCGAGCACCACGCCGGCCAGAAACGCGCCGAGCGCCGGGGACAGACCCACCAGCGTCATCAGCAGTGCAATGCCGATCACCAGCATCAGCGCGGCTGCGGTGAATATCTCGCGCATGCGCGATGCAGCGATATAGCGGAACAGCGGTTGTGACAGCCTCAGCCCGACGAAGATGACCGCACCGATCGAGGCCAGCACGACCAGGGTCTGTCCCCAGGCCGGCAGCCCGGCCACCAGCAGAGCGCCGCCGGCATGGCCGTGATCGGCCACGACATGGGCACC
>JBGSTN010000766.1:0-2577 GCA_041736455.1 Burkholderiaceae bacterium
CGTCTTGAGGGCGGCCAGCGACGCGAAGGGGCGCGACGCCGCCGCCCGCTCGGCCACCCAGGGTGAATGTTCATAGGTGCCGTCGAGCATTGCGACGAACCGTTCGGGGGTTGCCGCGTTGATCTCGGACAACGTCAATGCCATGCAATCACTCCCAGACCCATGCAGTTGCTCCCATACCCATGCGGTCACTCCCAGACAAACGCCGATGCCGGTTCGAACGGATGGGTGGCGCGCCAGTGGCGTGCGATGTCGATACGGCGCGTGATCCAGACCCGATCGTGGGCGGCGACGTGATCGAGGAAACGCTGCAGCGCGCGAAACCGCGCCGGTCGACCGAGGATCCGGCAGTGCATGCCGATGCTCATCATCGTGGGGCGTTCGTCACCCTCGGCGTAGTGGACATCGAACGCATCGCGCAGATAGGTGAAGAAATCTTCGCCCTGGGAAAAGCCCTGCGGCAGGCCGAAGCGCATGTCGTTGCAGTCGAGGGTGTAGGGCACGACGAGGTGCGGCGCGAGTTCGCCATCGGACTTGCGCACCTGCAACCAGAACGGCAGGTCGTCCCCGTAGTAGTCGCTGTCGTATTCGAAACCGCCATAGTCGGCGACGAGGCGGCGCGTGTTGGGGCTGTCGCGGCCCGTATACCAGCCCAGCGCCCGTTGGCCGGTCAGGCGCTCGATCGTCGTCATCGCAAGCGCCATGTGTTCGCGCTCGACGGCTTCGTCCAGCGTCTGGTAACGGATCCAGCGCCAGCCATGGCAGGCGATCTCGTGGCCCAGCGCCACGAAGGCGGCCGTCACTTCCGGACTGCGCTACAGCGCCATGCCGATGCCATAGATCGTCAGCGGCCATTGACGCCGCTCGAACTCGCGCAGGATGCGCCAGACGCCCGCCCTCGAGCCGTACTCGAAGATCGACTCCATGCTCAGGTGGCGGGCCGGAAAGGACGGCGGGTCGAACATTTCGGAGAGGAACTGCTCGCTGCCGGTATCGCCGTGCAACACGGAGTTCTCGCCGCCTTCCTCGAAATTCAGCACGAACTGCAATGCGACACGCGCCCGGCCCGGCCAGCGCGGGTCGGGTGTGTCGCGACCGTAACCCCGCAGGTCGCGCGGATAGGAACCTGTCTGCATCGAATCTCCGGTCGGATCAGCTCCCGCGGTAGGTCGAATAGCTCCACGGCGTGCACAACAAGGGCACATGGTAGTGCCCATCGGCGTCGGCCACGCCAAACTGCAGGGGCACGCGATCCACGAACGCCGGCTCTGTCAGGGTGACGCCACAACGGCGAAAGTAGTCGCCGACATGAAACTCGAGCCGGAAGACGCCGGTGCGCAACTCGTCGCCCGACAGCAGTGGCTCGTCGGTCCGACCGTCGGCGTTGGTCTGCACGGACTTGAGCAGGAGCCATTGACCCTGCTCGAATACCGAGAAATCGATGCGCACCCCGGCAGCAGGCTTGCCGGCTGACGTGTCGAGCACATGTGTCGAGATTCTGCCCATCTTGTCATCCCGCTGGACTTGCAGGTCCGTCGTTCCTATGCCCCGTCGTCGGCATATCGTGGCGAGCCGCGCGCCTCGGCCGCCTCATTGCGCATCGGCCAGTCAATGCGCCTCCGCCGTCTTGGCCGCCGCGATGACGGCGGCTTCGTCGTGCCGGCCGCCGTTGAAGAAGATGTTCAGCACGACGGCCGCCACCGCAGTCAACAAGATGCCGGATTCGAGCAGCGGATGCAACTCGTGAGCCATCTGCTGCGTCCAGCGCGGCGCCACCAGCGGAATCAGGCCGAAGCCGATCGACAACGCCACGATGTAGAGATTGTTGCGATTGCCCGCGTAGTCGACCGTGGAAAGAATCCGGATACCCGATGCCGCGACCATGCCGAACATCACGAGACCGGCGCCACCCAGCACGAATTGAGGGATTGCCTCGACGACAGCGGCCATCTTGGGCAGCATGCCGAGAATCAGCATGATCACACCGCCCGCGACGCAGACATAGCGACTGCGCACGCCGGTGACCGCCACCAGGCCGACGTTCTGCGAGAAGCTCGTGTACGGGAACGTGTTGAATATCCCGCCGATCAGCGTCCCCAGGCCATCGGTACGCAGCCCGGCGGCGAGTTGTTCGCGACTGATCTTCTTGCCGGTGATGTCGGACAACGCGAGAAACATGCCGGTCGACTCGATCATCACGACGATCATCACCAGTGTCATCGTCAGGATCATCACGACGTCGAAGGTCGGCATGCCGAACGCGAACGGCGTGACGACATCGAACCAGTGCGCCTTGTCGACCTTGTCGAAGTGCATCTTGCCCAACCCGGCCGCGATGATGCAGCCCACGACGATGCCGAGCAGCACCGAGATGTTGGCGACGAAACCGCGCATGTATTTGGTGACGAGCAGGATCGCGACCAGTACCAGCGCTGCGATCGCCATGTTGTCGAGCGCGCCGTAGGCCGGGTTGTCGACCATCGGGATCGGGCCGAGCTTGACCGGCGCTGACGCCGCCGTGGCCGTGGCCTTGGCCTGGTCGACCATCTCCACCAGCTTGGGCACGTCGGTGCGCTG
>JBGSTN010000773.1:0-15423 GCA_041736455.1 Burkholderiaceae bacterium
CAGCGCACCCCGTGTCGTCACCGGGTTCAGCCGCGGCTGCGCTGGACCAGCCAGATACCGCCGATGACGAGCGCGAGTCCGGCAGCATGAAACGTCTGGAACGCTTCACCCAGGAACGCGACGCCCATTGCCGCGGAAAAAACCGGCACGAGGTTCATGTACACGCCAGCTGCCCCCGGGCCGATGAGGTCGACACCACGCAGGAAGGCGAGTTGCGCGAGGCACGACGGAAAGATCGCGATCATCAGCGTGACGACCCAGCCCTGCAGACTCGGCCATGTGAGACCTGTCACGACCGCTTCGCCGATGACCAGCGGGATCGACGTGATCATCGCGATCGGCGCCATCAGCGTGAAGAACGACACACTGCTGATCGCCGGGCGCTTCTTCAGTGCGAGCGTGTAGAACGAATAGAGCCCGCAGGCGAACAGCATCAGCGCGTCACCGGGATTCACATCCAGTTGCAGCAACGCGAGCGGCCGGCCCTTCGTGGCCACGGTGATGACGCCGATCAGGCCGACGACTGCACCGATCAACTGAATGCGTGTCACGCGCATGCCGTAGGCGAAATACGCGCCGATCAGCACGAACACCGGCATGCTGCCCTGGAGAATGCCGATGTTGACCGCGGTCGTCCGATACGCCGCCGCGTAGAAGAGGGCATTGAAACCGGTGAAGCCCAGCGCCGCCATCAGCACCGTCATCCACAGATGCGGTTTGATGATCGCCCAGTCGGCGCGCACCCGCGCACCATAGAGTGGCCAGAGAATGACGCACACGAAAAGCCAACGCAGAAACACCACGGTGATGGGCGTCACGTGACCGACCGCCAGTTTGCCGAGCACAGTATTGAGTGCCCAGCACAACATGGCGAAGATGAGCAGCAAGGCCGGGCGGCTCGACATCGAAGGTGATGCGGCAGGCGACTTCACTGATCAGGAATCAATCGTTTGCCCAAGGCGATCGCGTCGTCGCGCTGGTAGCCGAGCCGCTCGTAGAACGAGGCGACGTCGACATTGCCGGAACGCACCAGAAGATTGATCTTCGGGCAATTTCGTTCGATGAGCAGGGCTTCGGCACGGCTCATCAATTGTTGACCGTAGCCGCGGCGACGATGCGCGGACGCGACGGCCAGGTAATAGACCCAACCGCGATGGCCATCGAAACCGATCATCGCACTGGCGATCAGCATGTCCTTGCACAGGCCGACGAGGAACAATTCGGGTTGCTCGCCGAGCTTTCGTTCGATGTCACGGTGTGGATCGTTCCAGGGACGGGTCAATCCGCAGTCGCGCCAGAGCGCAATGACGTCGTCGGTGTCGGACCGGACGAACGAACGGATCGACAGCGGTGCATTCGAAGCAGCCGCGGATTGATGGTCTGTCATCTGACGACTCGCCAATCGGACTCAGGCATTGGCCACGCCGCCGTCGATATTGATGACCTGGCCAGTGATGTATGACGCCGCCGGGCCCATCAGGAAGGCGATCACCCCCGATACTTCCTCGGGCTGGCCGAAGCGACCGAGCACGGTGCGGGCCAGCGCCTGTTCGCCGCGCATCTTGATCACATGCGCAGGCATCCGGGTCTCGATGATGCCCGGGGCGAGGGCATTGACGAGAATCTGTCTCGGGCCCAAAGCCCGCGCCAGCGAACGGGTCAGGCCGACCAGCGCGCCCTTGGCCATCGAGTAGGCGATGTGATCCGGTGCGCCGACGCGGAAGGCGAGCGAACTGACGAACACGATACGGCCATGATCCGCGAGGCGTGGCAGCAGAGCGGTCACGAGATCGAACGCATTGGTCGCATTGGCCTGCATGGTCCGGTCGTAGACCGCGCGTCCGGAGGCATCGAGTTCGTGCGGCACGAAGATGCCTGCCAAATGCACCAGCCCGCCGATCGGCGTGTCGCCTGGAGGCAGGGCCGTTGCACACGCTGCCGGCGAATCGAGCGCACTGACGGCGTGTGTGACGTCGACGCCGTGGTCTTGCGAAACGAGTGCGGCAAGGCCCTCGGCGTCGACGTCGACGAGATGCAACGGTCGACCGAGCAGTGCCAGATCGCGAACCGTCGCGAGGCCGATTCCGCCCGCCGCCCCGGTGATGATCGTGACGGCCTGCGATGGCGGCATCCTCGTGACGTCACGCAATGGAATCGGATGGTGGTCGTCATGTGTCATCGGCTTTGTCCGGGTGGTCGATAGCGTCGGATCCGATTATGAACGGACGTCGCGCAAGCCTTCCGTGGCTCGCATGTCTCTATGGATGGCAAGGCGGCATGGTGAATGGCAAGGCGGCTCGGCCGCCGAGAAGGGTGCGCAGCGCCGCCGACACACCGGTTAACATCGGCCGTTGACCAGGAGCAGTCCCGTGAGAGAAAACAAGCGCATTGCCGCACGCCTCGAGTTCCCGTTCGATGATACGCCCGAGCCAGGCTCGGCCATCGAAGTCGCGCCCGGCGTTCTGTGGTTGCGCATGCCGCTGCCTTTTTCTCTCAACCACATCAATCTGTGGGCGATCCGCGATGGCGGCGGGTGGGCGATCGTCGACACCGGCATGCAGACACCCGAGACCCTCACGGCGTGGCGTACGCTGCTCGTCGGCGCGCTGGAAGGCCTGCCCGTCACTCGTGTGATCGTCACCCACATGCATCCCGATCACGTCGGCATGGCTGGCTGGCTGACGCGCCACTTCGACGTTGAACTATGGATGACCCGGCTCGAATACCTGACGTGCCGGGTACTGATGGCCGATACCGGCCGCGAGGCACCTGATGCGGCGATCCGGTTCTATCGTGCGGCGGGCTGGGACGATGTCGCCCTCGAGACGTATCGCATCCGCTTCGGCGGCTTCGGCAAGGGCATTCATGCATTGCCGGAAAGTCATCGACGTCTCGCCGACGGTCAGACCTTGCGCATCGGCGAGCACGACTGGCAGGTCGTCGTGGGTAATGGGCACTCACCCGAACATGCGTGCCTGGTATGCCCGGCCCTGAATCTGATGATCTCCGGTGACCAGGTCTTGCCGAGGATCTCGTCGAACGTGTCGGTATTTCCGACCGAGCCGCACGCCGATCCGCTGGGCGACTGGACCAACTCTCTGACCAAGCTCCGGGCCACGGTATCCGACGAGGTGCTGGTCCTGCCGTCCCATAACGAACCCTTTCGCGGCCTGCACGCCCGCCTGAGCGCGCTGGAACGGGGCCACCAGGTGGCGCTCGATCGACTGCTGGAACGTCTTGACGAACCCAAGCGGGCGGTCGACACCTTCGTTGCGCTGTTCGCCCGGAAGATCGAAGGCAGTTCGTCACTGCTCGGGATGGCCACGGGCGAGGCGTTGGCACACCTGAACCGGTTGATCGTGGAGAACAAGGTCATGGCGGAAAAGGATTCAGAGGGTGTGACCTGGTATCGCGCGGCCTCGCCTACGTGAGCGACCAGAGGCGACCAAGGCCGCAACGTCGGCCATTTCCGCGTTATCAATCGCGAAATTCGATCATCTCGATCGTTCAGTTTTCATCATTCGAAATGACACGATGACGGAATGATGACCGGCGGCGACGCCGGATACCGGTGAAACCGCCGGGCGAGCGCCGAATCGAGCCCCTTGTCATCAATCCGTCATCACCAGCCCTTAAAGTCTGCCGGGTCAACACCAACCCGTGAGGCATTCATGAATCGATCAGTAGTCAGGAAGTCACTCCAAATCGCCCTGACGGGCGCGCTCATAGGCGGCACTTCGGCTGCCTTTGCAATCGATATCACGGGCGCCGGCGCAACGTTCCCGGCACCGGTCTATGCGAAATGGGCAGAGGCATATCACAAGGCAACCGGCAACGCGATGAACTATCAGTCGATCGGTTCGGGCGGAGGCATCAAGCAGATCAGCAACAAGACCGTCGATTTCGGGGCCACCGATGCACCGCTCACGGGCAAGGAACTCGAGGAGAAGGGTCTCGTGCAGTTTCCGGCAGTGATCGGCGGCATCGTGCCGGTGGTCAATATTTCCGGTGTCGCGCCAGGCGCGATGCATCTGACCGGTCCAGTGCTTGCCGACATCTTCAGTGGTGCGATCAGCAAGTGGGATGACCCGGCCATTGCCAAGCTCAATGGCAGCTTGAAGTTGCCGTCGGCGGCAATCACCGTGGTCTATCGTTCGGACTCCTCGGGCACTACCGATGGCTTCACCAACTATCTCGCCGATGTCAGCGAATCCTTCAAATCGAAAGTGGGTGCGGGCAAGGCGGTGAACTGGCCGACGGGCGTGGGTGGCAAAGGTAACGCCGGCGTTGCCGCGAATGTGAGCAAGCTCGGCAATTCGATCGGGTACGTCGAGTACTCCTATGCGAAGCAGAACAAGATGTCGCATACCGGGCTCGTCAACAAGGCCGGCAAGGTCGTGCAGCCCGACGACAAGTCGTTCGCCGATGCGGCTGCCAAGGCCGACTGGAGCAAGGCGCCCGGTTTCGGCATCAGCCTGAACAACCAGTCCGGTGAAAACGCCTGGCCGATAACGTCGGCAAGCTTCATCCTCATGCACGCCAAGGCAGAGAAGCCTGCGCAATCGGCAGAAGCGTTGAATTTCTTCAAATGGGCGCTGAGTCAAGGTCAGGCGATGGCGCTCGAGCTCGACTACGTGCCTCTGCCCCCCGAGACGGTCAAGCTGGTCGAGGGTGCGTGGGCCCAGATCAAGGCGCCTTCGGGCCAGCCGGTCACTTCGATGTCCAACTAGATTCGTCCAGCGATGGGCAGGTCGATTCGACCTGCATGAGCCGATGACAGGGTGACGAATCAGTTCGTGGGCGGACGCAACGAGCGTCCCGCCCACAAGCTCGTTCTGAAATGCCCTCGATGACAACGACCGATGAATACAGTTTCGATGACAACTCCATCATGCCGAATACCCGAACCTACAATCATATCGATGCGGCAAATGCAGATTTGACGATGAGCGCACTTCCCCGAGCGGATACACCGGCAATCGGTCGCGATGCCGAAGCGATGCGCGCGCGAATCGCCAGGTTTGCCGCGCAGGACAAGTTGTTCGCGCGCGGCACGCTTTTCTTTGCCTTGCTGGTCATGGTCAGTTTGTTCGGCATCATGGTTGCGTTGGTCATCGAGGCGTGGCCGGCAATCCGGACTTACGGTTTCGGCTTCCTCTATGGCACGACGTGGAGTCCGGCCGACGACGAGTTCGGGGCAGTGATCGCGATATACGGCACCGTCGTCACGTCGGCGATCGCGCTCCTGATCGCCGTTCCGGTCAGCTTCGGCATTGCCCTTTTCCTGACCGAAAGCTGTCCGCTGATATTGCGTCGGCCGCTGGGCACTGCAATCGAGTTGCTGGCTGGCGTACCTTCGATCATCTATGGCATCTGGGGCTTGTTCATCCTGGCACCATTGCTTCAGGACTACCTGCAACCGATGCTGGGTGCAACGGGCCTGTCCCTCCTTTCCGGCCCGCCGCTGGGCGTCGGCATTCTCACGGCGGGCATCGTGTTGTCGTTGATGGTGATTCCCTTCATTGCATCGGTGATGCGTGACGTGTTCGAAACCGTGCCGCCGGTACTGAAAGAATCGGCCTATGGCATTGGTTGCACGACCTGGGAGGTCGTTCGATACGTGGTACTGCCATACACGCGGGTAGGCGTCGTCGGCGGCGTCATGCTCGGCCTCGGCAGGGCGCTCGGTGAAACGATGGCCGTGACGTTCGTGATCGGTAACGCCAATCGGATTTCCGAATCGTTGACTCAGCCGGGCAATTCGATCGCTTCCACGCTGGCCAACGAATTTGCCGAAGCGGACCCGGCGCTGCACATTCCCTCGCTCTACGCGCTGGGCCTCATCCTGTTCGCGATCACCTTCGTGGTGCTCGCACTGGCGAAACTGTTGACCGATCGCGCCACCCGGCGCCAGGGGATCTGATGGACTCGCTCGAACTGGCCAACTCGTCGCTTTACACGAGGCGCAAGATCGTCAACACATTGGGCATCGGGGCGTCGATGATCGCGATGGCGTTCGGATTGTCCGCGTTGCTGTGGATCCTCTGGACGCTGTTCTACAACGGTTTGTCCGCGTTGGACTGGGCGTTCTTCACGGAATCGACGCCCGCCCCCGGATCGTCCGGGGGCGGGTTGTTCAACGCGATCGTCGGCAGCCTTTTGATGGTCGGCGTATCCACGTTGATTGCCACGCCGATCGGTATCTTCGCCGGCATCTATCTCGCCGAATTCGGCAAGACATCGCGGTTCGCCGCCGTCACCCGATTCGTGACGGACATCATGCTGTCCGCACCCTCGATCGTCGTGGGATTGTTCGTCTATTCGATCGCGGTGGCGACCGTGGGACATTTCTCGGGGTGGGCCGGGATTCTATCGCTGACGCTGATCGCGATTCCGGTGATCGTACGAGCGACCGACAACATGCTGCAACTCGTGCCTGGCGGGCTGAGGGAAGCGGCGTTCGCGCTCGGGGCACCGCGCTGGAAGGTCAATCTTGCGGTCGCATTGAGGGCAGTCAAGGGCGGCGTGGTCACCGGGGTGCTGCTGGCCGTTGCGCGGATCATCGGCGAAACGGCGCCACTGTTGTTCACCGCCCTGAACAATCAGTTCTTCACGACGGATCTGAGCAAACCGATGGCCAATCTGCCCGTCGTGATCTTCAACTTTGCGATGAGCCCGTTCGAAGACTGGCAGCGTCTGGCCTGGGGCGGCGCATCGTTGATCGCGCTGATCGTTCTGGCCATCAATATCGTCGCGCGCACATTGTTCCGCGATCGGCAGAAGCGGTGAATTGCGTTTTCGTGCCTCATGCCCTTTGTTCAACTTCGACTTTATCCGAGAGATCCATGAAGCATTCCCTGGCCGAAAGGCCGGCCACGTCCGCGCCCGGCGCCCGCGCGAATGTCGTGATGAGCATTCGCAACCTGAACTTCTTCTATGGCAACTTTCAGGGCCTGAAGGATGTGTCGCTGGACCTCGCGCAGAACAAGGTCACCGCATTCATCGGTCCGTCTGGTTGCGGCAAGTCGACGCTGCTTCGTACCTTCAATCGCATGTTCGACCTGTATCCTGGTCAACGCGCCGAGGGCGAGATCCTTTTCCATGGCAAGAACGTGCTCGACAAGGAGCAGGACGTCAACATGCTGCGCGCCAAGGTCGGCATGGTGTTCCAGAAGCCGACGCCGTTCCCGATGACGATCATGGAGAACATCGCGTTTGGCGTTCGTCTGTACGAAGATCTCGATGCACGCGCCATGAGCGAGCGAGTCGAATGGGCACTGCGCAAGGCGGCGCTCTGGGACGAAGTGAAGGACAAGCTGAACCGCAGTGGACTGAGCCTTTCCGGCGGGCAACAGCAGCGCCTGTGCATCGCCCGGATGGTTGCCGTGAAACCCGAGGTGCTGCTGTTGGACGAACCGACCAGCGCCCTGGACCCGATCTCGACCGCGAAGATCGAAGAACTGGTCACCGAATTGAAGCGCGACTATACGATCGCCATCGTGACGCACAACATGCAGCAGGCGGCCCGCATTTCCGATTTCACCGCCTACATGTACATTGGTGAGCTGGTTGAGTTCGGCAAGACGGATGAATTGTTCGTGAAACCCCGGATGAAAGCCACGGAAGACTATATTACCGGCCGTTTCGGCTGATCGGAGCTGCACCACATGGATCACACGATTTCCCAGTTCGATATCGATCTGCATTCCCTTCGCAACGCGGCGACAGCGATGGCAGGTCTCGTCGAAGAACAGTTCATGCGTGCAGTTGCTGCCGTTCACGATGGCGATCTCGATCTGGTGACGCAGGTGCTGACCGACGAAGCGGAAGTCAATCGGATGCACGTGCAGACCGACCTGCGTTGTCATCAGATGATCGCCAAGCTTCAACCGATTGCGGTGGATCTGCGCGAGATCATTGCCGTCCTGCACATGAACAACGACTTCGAACGCATCGGCGACGAGGCGAAGAAGATTGCCAAGAAGGCGCGAGACCTGCGCGGGCGCAATGTGCCGATCAGTCTTGACCGCATCGACCGGATGTCGAGCATCGTCTGCGATATGATGCGCACTGCGATCGATTCGTTCCTGCGACAGGATGCGGGTGCATCGGAAGTGCTGCTCACGCGCGACAAGGAGGTCGACCAGTTGCGCGACGAGCTTACCGCAGACCTTCTGAAGGCCATGATGGAGTCTCGCGACAGCGTGGCCGAGGCCATGTCGCTGGTATTCATCGTGCAGTCGATCGAGCGCGTCGGAGACCATGCCAAGAACATCGGCGAGTACGTCGTCACCGTGGTCGAAGGGGTTGATCCGAGGCACCGTCGCAGCGTAGCTGCCGGTCGGACCGCGCAGCAAGAGAGCTGATCCGCCAATCGACTTCGAGCGGCACGACGTTTACGCTCGCTTCGTCGGCCGTTTGTCTCTTTTCACGTTGCACCCGGCAGATTCAGCCGCTGATGTGATCGGCATGGCGGCCCCCGAGCGTATCTTCACCACCGGTATCAGTGCGCGATTCTCGTATGCGGGACGATCAACGAGAAAGCACTCCCCTGACCCGGCTTGCTGTCGATGTGAAGTGCAAAGCCGTGGCGATTGGCAATCCGCTTGACGATCGCGAGTCCGAGCCCCGTTCCGCCGGTCGATCTTGAACGCGCCCTGTCGACGCGATAGAAGCGCTCGGTGATTCGGGGAATGTGCTCGGCCGGTATGCCGATGCCGCTGTCGCGAACGGTCAACCAGCCATCGTGCGCCTTGCGTGCCCAGCTGATCCGGATATCGCCGCCGTCCGGTGTATAGCGCACGGCGTTGCTCAGCAGATTGCGAACCGCGCTTTCGATTTCGAACTGTCGGCCGAACAGGATCGTCTGGCCGGGATCGTCGCTGTTGATCGTGTGCCGCCCTCCGGACAGATCGCGTGCCTCGCTTGCCAGCATCGTGAACAATTCGGCCAGTCGGACCGGTTCGTCGAGCCCTTCGCGGCTTGCCGCCTCCAGGGACGACAGGATCAGCAGATCTTCGACCAGCCTTTGCATCGTGTGGCTGTGATGCAGGATCGATCCCAGGTATTCGCGCTGCTTGTCGCGGTCCAGTTCGAGATCCAGCAGGGTTTCCGCGAATCCGCCGATCACCGTGATCGGCGTGCGGATCTCGTGCGACACATTGGCGACGAAGTCGCTTCGCATCTGGTTGAGCATCGCGTGTTCGGTGATGTCGCGGCTGATCAGCAGGCGGGTATCGTCATCGGTTTCGTGGATCCTGAACTCGAGGGTCCGGCCCGGGCGATTGCTCAGTTCGATCTCGAGCGGCAAGGTGAACTCCCGGGCCGACAGATGGCGCTGGAAGTCGGGATGTCGGATGAACTGGATCAGGGGGCGCCTGAGCGCGAAGATGCCGTGCAGCTCACGGGCGGCAGCGTTGCACCATTGAACGTTGTTGTTCTGGTCGAGGACCACCAGCCCGTCAGGCATCCGGTCCAGCGACTCGCGAATCTCGCCGATCTCGGCGGTGAGCGCCTGCTGGGCTGCCCCCTCGCTGGTCACGAAGCGGGCGATCCGGTCGAAAATCTCGCGCCACCAGCCGTAGCCGGAAGGTACCGGCTTGCCGTTCGGTGCCAGCATCCAGTCGAACAGCGCCTGCAAGTGCCAGGACTGGAACGCGACCAAAGCGGCAAATGCCAGCGCGAGGAGCCCGAACCCTGCCCACGCGGAATAAAGTCCGACAAGGAGACTTGCTATCAAGGCAATGCCGGGTAGAACGAGGCTACGAATCCAGATCATGTCCGGATTGTGTACCAGCGGTGGCGTTCGTGCTGAACCGGTATCCCCCGCCCCGAACCGTTTCGATCGTTCGGTCCATTCCGCTGGGTCGCAGTGCCAGGCGCAGACGTCGGATATGGACATCGACGGTCCGCTCTTCGATGAAGACGCCATTGCCCCAGACCGCGTCCAGCAGGCGGGCCCGCGACATGACGCGCTCGGCGTTGCGCATGAAGCATCCCAGCAGATTGAATTCGGTGGGGCTCAGCTCCACGGCCGTTCCGCCGGCCAGAACACGGCGCGAGTTCGGATCCCAGCGCAGGCTGCCGGCCTCGAGCAGCACCGCGCTGGCTTCATCGGGGCTCGCCCGTCGCAGCAGGGCCTTGATCCGGGCAATCAGTTCGCGTGGCGAAAACGGCTTGGTCACATAGTCGTCCGCCCCGGCCTCGAAACCCTGCAACTTGTCGCCTTCCTGGGCTCTTGCCGTGAGCATGATGATCGGCGTCGAACGGGTCGCAACACCCTCGCGCATGCGCTTGGCAAGATCGACGCCGGAAGTGCCGGGCAACATCCAGTCGAGGACGATGAGGTCGGGCGGTTCCAGCGAGAGAATGGATTGAGCAATGGCGGCATCGGCCGCCTCGGACACGCGAAACCCGGCGTGGCGCAGATTGATGGCGACCAGTTCCCTGATCGCAGGCTCGTCTTCGACGATGAGGATATGTTCGTTCAAATGGTGGTCTGGCTCGTTCGGACGGTCGTTCCACGCCACTTTACGACGGCTGTTTGACGATTGCGTGACAGTGCTGCCGGTTTCGACCCGATTCGAGACCGGGTATGACGATTGTGCTGTGATAGTGACCGCTCCAGGACACTTGTGCGGACGTGGTGTGCAATGCCATTCGCTATCATCGCCATTCCTGTGCTCGGACAGTCGAGCGCTCACGACTTCAAGTGTTCATGACAGTATTCACCAGATTTTCAGGCCCATCGACCGCCATCCGCCATTCCCTCGTTTCGAGACTCTCATCGGGCTTGTCGTTCCCGATACTCACCCGCACCACGCACCTGGGTCTGCTCCTGGCCGCCGTCTCGTCGTCGGCCACGGCGGCTCCGCTTGCCGATTGCGATCGCATCGCATCGGACTTGCAGCGACTCGATTGTTACGACCGCGCCGTTCGGTCCCCCGGACCCGGATTGAAGCCGCCTGCTGGCGGCGTACTGGGCAGCCCTGCGGCTGAACCGAACACATCGCCGCCCGCGACCCGTGACACCCGCGGCATGGTGACGTCGACCGATGTCGCGCCCGTGGATGCGGCGGAAGTCGCTTCCAGCGCGTCACAGTTGCTGAGCCGAATCTGGGAGCTCGACCCCGATACGCGTCGCGCACGCTTTCAACTCGTTCCGCATCACAACAACTACCTGCTACCCATCCGCGCCAGCAGTCGGCCGAACCAGTTTCCGGCCTCGCCGAATCGGCCGGCCGGCGCCGAATCGCTGAACCTGGACACCACGGAATTGAAGTTCCAGTTCAGTGTGAAGGTGAAGGTCGCCGAGAACATCGCAGGTCAGAACGGCGATCTCTGGTTCGGCTACACCCAGCTTGCACACTGGCAGGTCTTCAACAACGGTCTGTCGAAGCCGTTCCGAGAGCTCAACTACGCGCCCGAACTCATACTTTCGTTGCGTACCGATACCAGTCTGCTGGGTTGGGATTGGCGGATGCTGAATGTCGGCCTGCTGCATGAATCGAATGGCCGGTCGGAACCCGACTCACGCAGCTGGAACCGGATCTACGCACAATTCGGCTTCGTGCGCGATCGCTGGATCATGATGCTACGGCCGTGGTACGAGATCTCCGAAAGCGACGACAACCCTGACATCACCCGTTACCTGGGTCGGGGGGATCTGCGGCTTTCCTATGTGGGACGTCGTCACAGCTTGTCGATGCTGGCGCGATACAACCTCTCGACCGACAAGAGCGCGTTTCAACTCGACTGGGCGTTTCCGATATCCGGATCGCTGAAAGGCTACGTCCAGGTCTTCACCGGCTATGGCGACAGTCTGATCGACTACAACCACGCCCAGACAACCGTCGGCATCGGCGTGTTGCTGACGTCCTGGCAATAGCACCGCCGTTCTGCCTCGAGTGAGGCACGACGGGGCCGGGAACGATCCCGCAACCCCGTGAGCTCCGTCAGCCGCGTCAGAAGCGACCGTCCACCGGGCGGGGCCAGCAGCCGACATAGGAGCCGTCCGCACCGTGCCTCGAGACCTGGGTCGGATGTTTGCTCGCCGACAATCCCAGGCTGACGAAGAACGCGCCAGCCGCCGCCGGATCACCCAACGGCCGTGAGTGCGACACAGTACCGCCCTTCACCACCTTGCCGCTCGCCACGATCCCTGCATCCCGATTCGTGCCGAAGCTGGGCAGCGCGAAAAGGCTCGTCTGATCGGCGGACCGCATCTCGATGGCGTCGGGCGCCGCGAGCACCAGGTTCGCGTCGAACAGGTCGCCGAACGGTCCCTCGCCGGTCTTGCGTGCGCAGTTCATCGGCAACGTGCCGGCAACCCATGCAAGGGCACTCGCGAACGGCGTGCTGGCAGGCGTTGGCGTCCACTGGGTGGCCGTGTTGCCGCCGCATTCGACGGAATCGAAGCGCGGATTGTTGCCGCCGAATCCGTTGTGCCCGGCGCTCAGCAACTTCCCGCTGATGTCCTTGACGAAGTAGATCCACCCCTCTGTGCCCGAGCCACCCAGAGCGCCGCGAATCAGGGCGGCCGTCGAATAGTTCTCGCGCGAGAACAGTATGGTCGACGAGAACTTGCCGCCGAACGGGGTGAAGGTGCCGCCGGCAAAGCTGGTCAGGGACAGAGCATCACCGTCGAAGGCGATCGTCCAGTCTCCCGAGAGAGTCGTGTCGTAGTAGGGTTTGATGCCATAACGGCAGGTCATCGTCTGATTGACCGGCAACGTCATGTCGATCTGCGCGCCATTGGCAGGCGTCTGCTCGGGAGGGGGCTCTGGCGTCTGCTCAGGAGGGGGCTCCGGCGTCTGCTCAGGATTGGGCTCTGGCGTCGGCGTGTTGCCGGTGGTGGGGTTCGTCACAGGCACCAGCCCCGGCAGCGTGCCTGGGGTCAGATCGGGCGTTATCGTGGGGTCGTCAGGAGCTTCGCCGGCGTCGGGGGTTTCGTCCGGTGCATTCGCAGGTGGGTTCCCTGAGACGGCGGAATCGCCATCACTGCCACAACCGGCGATCGCGAGAAGCACGGCAATGCAGATTGCGGATCTGGTCGAACTCATGTCGTTGATTCCCTGTGTTTTTCTGGCGGGTTGATTTCACTACTAGCGCGTCAAGTTTAGCGTGGCTCGACCCGCCAACCGTTGTCTTTCAGCATTCACCGGATGCCGGCTGACTGATTTGCCCATCATCCACGCAACCGCCATGCGACCATTGTCGGGTTGCGCAATTCCTTGTCACGAGGGAGTCGAATCATGGGGTCAACTTCAACCGGGCAGCATGTTCTCGTCACTGGCGGCGCCGGCTACATCGGTTCGCATACGGTCATCGAGTTGCTGATGGCCGGGCACACGGTCGTCGTGCTCGACAACTTGAGCAACTCGAGCGCCGAATCGATCAACAGGATCGGCCAGATCACCGGCAAGTCGCCCCGGCTGGTGGTGGGTGACGTCCGCGATGCCGCACTGCTCGATGAACTTCTCGCTGCCGAACGCTTCGATGCCACGTTGCACTTCGCGGGCCTCAAGGCCGTTGGCGAGTCGGTCACCATGCCGCTCACCTACTATGACAACAACGTCAATGGCACTGTCGTTCTTCTGCAGAGGCTGGCCGCGGCGGGGGTCAAACGCTTCGTATTCAGTTCGTCTGCAACGGTCTATGGCGACCCGGAATCGGTCCCGATCCGTGAAGACTCGCGAACGGGGCCCACGAATCCTTATGGCCGCACCAAATGGATGATCGAGTTCCTGCTGCAGGACCTCGCGCTGGCAGACCCGC
The DNA here is from genome assembly GCA_041736455.1 of Burkholderiaceae bacterium. Lineage (GTDB taxonomy): Bacteria > Pseudomonadota > Gammaproteobacteria > Burkholderiales > Burkholderiaceae_E > JAUIAI01. Next base: position 13,777 of record JBGSTN010000773.1, read on the forward strand.
AATGGTCGATCGCCAATCTGCGCTACTTCAATCCGGCCGGTGCTCACGACAGCGGGCTGATCGGTGAAGATCCTCGTGGCACGCCGAACAATCTGCTGCCTTTCGTCGCGCAGGTAGCCGTTGGTCGCCGTGAACGACTATCGGTGTTCGGCAATGACTGGGACACGCCTGACGGTACGGGCGTGCGCGACTACATCCACGTCGTGGACCTGGCTCGCGGGCATCTCGCTGCCCTCGAACACGCGTCGCGTCAAAGCGGGGCCTTCACGGTCAATCTCGGGACGGGCCAAGGCTATTCGGTGCTGGAGATGATTCGCGCGTTCGAAAAGGCGAGCGGGCGCCCGGTGCCCTATCAGATCGTGGCGCGGCGTCCGGGCGACATTGCCACCTGCTTCTCCGATCCGGGCCATGCGGCCGCATTGCTGGGCTGGCGTGCGACGAAGGGCATCGATGAAATGTGTATCGACGGCTGGCGCTGGCAGCAGAACAATCCGAACGGGTTCAATTCTGATTGAAGAAACTGCGCCGGCCTTTCAACTCGGCGAGCTGGCGCAGCAGAGTCTGGAAGTCCTCTTCGCTGTCGACCGGGTTCAGATGCTCGGTATTGACGATCATCAGCGGCGCGTCTTCATAGCGATAGAAGAAGTTCGTGTAGGTATCGGCGAGGCTGCGCAGATAGGTCGCCGTGATCTGGGATTCCATTCGGACGCCCCGCCGTTGCACGCGCTCGATCAGTCGATCGGCGGGTGCCTGCAGATAGATGACGAGATCCGGGGTGGGTGCCTGGGGCCGAAGGCTCTCGTAGAGCTTCTGGTATAGCGAGAGCTCATCGTCGTCGAGCGTCAACCGCGCGAAGAGCGGGTCCTTCTCGAGAAGGAAATCACCGACCAGCGCCTGCGCGAAGAGGTCGCGCTGCGCAATGTCGCGCAGTTGGTTGACGCGTTGGAAAAGGAAGAAGAGCTGGGTCGGCAGCGCGTATCGCTGGCCATCGCGATAGAAGCGTTCGAGGAACGGATTGGCTTCGGGTTCTTCAAGAACCGGTGATGCGCCGAATCGTTGGGCGAACTTGCGAGCCAACGATGTCTTGCCGACGCCGATGGGTCCTTCGATGACGATGTGGCGGTAGCGATCGAACGGCGACGGGGCTGGCTGAAGGCTGCTCACGGCGAGTCGGGAATCTTCGTAATCGGTTGATCGGGCAACCCGGCGAGCAGGTCCGCAGCGCGACCAAGGCCTGGAAGCTCGAGTGCCGGCTGCAGTTCGGCGAGAGGTGCGAGCACGAACGCACGTTGATGCATTCGCGGGTGCGGCAGCACGAGCGCGGGCGTGTCGATGCGCAGTGTATCGTAGAGCAGCAGGTCGAGATCGAGCGTGCGCGGGGCGTTGCGAAAAGAACGGACGCGGCCGAGTCGACTCTCGATGCGATGCATCTCGCCGAGCAGGTCGTCGGGAGCCAGGGAAGTCGCCAGATGCGCGACGGCATTCGTGTAGTCGGGCCCCGGAGCGTCCACCGGCCTGGTCTGCCAGAGTGACGACGCTGCGATCAGCGCGCAACCCGGCAGTTCATCCAGCAGACGCAGCGCCTGGCGCAATTGGGCGGGTGCATCGCCGAGGTTGGCGCCCAGACCGATCCACGCGTGGTGTTCG
>JBGSTN010000646.1:0-1950 GCA_041736455.1 Burkholderiaceae bacterium
CTGCTGCTGGCATTGCTGGCCGTATGGCAGGTGCTGGCGATGATCGCAGGCCCGGAAGTACTGACCGACCCGATCGCGACTGTCCGACGGCTCGCCGCATTGATCGCAGAGCCGGACTTCGCCGGCCATGCCGCGGAGACCGGAAGGGCCTTCGTCACCGCCCTGGTGATCTCCCTGGCCGGCGGGCTGCTGATCGGCGCGGTGCTCGGCGCACATCGACTCTCCGGGGAGGTCGCGGAGCCACTGCTGGTCGGCTTGTACTCGATCCCGAAGATCACGCTGTATCCGGTGGTGCTGCTCCTGTTCGGCCTCGGCTTGTCGGCGAAGATCGCCTTCGGTGTGCTGCACGGCATCGTGCCCGTGATGCTGTTCACGATGAACTCGGTGCGCACGATCCCGCGGATCTACTTGCAGGCCGCGAAATCGATGCGGTTGACGCCACCGCAGCTGTTCGCGCGGGTGCTGGTGCCCGCGAGCCTGCCCGAAATCATCACCGGCTTCCGTCTCGGATTCTCATTGACGCTGCTCGGCACGCTGATCGGCGAGATGTTCGCGTCCCAGCGCGGGATCGGTTACCTGCTGATCCACTCGATGGAGAACAATCATGGCGACGTGATCATCGCGCTCGCGCTGTTGCTGGTGGTGTTCGCGACTGCGGCGAGCTGGGCGCTGCTGGCGCTGGAGAGAAGGCTTCAGGGTCGTTTCCGTAGCGAACCGTGACGCTACCCACCGACATGCCTTGAACAATGGAATTCGATCCCGCTTCTGCTTGACCTCGTATCTGATTGATCTCGCTTCTGCTCGACCTCGCGTGCGCGTGCACCGCCCCTGACCAACCCCGACTCCGGAGAACGACGATGACATCCCCCACGCGATTGAAAGACCTGCTGTCCGCTGGCGAATTCATCCTGGCTCCCGGTGTCTTCGAGATGTTCTCGGCGCGAATCGCGGACCGGATGGGGTTCAAGGCTCTCTACATGACCGGCTACGGCGTCTCGGCGTCCTATCTCGGTCAGCCGGACGCCGGCCTGGTGACCTACACGGACATGGTCTCGCGCGCTCGCACGATTGCCGAAGGCACGGCAACGCCGTTGATCGCAGACGCCGATACGGGATTCGGTGGCCTCATCAACATCCGGCAGACCGTGCGCGGCTACGAGGCCGCCGGGGTGCAGGCGATCCAGATCGAGGATCAGGAGATGCCCAAGAAGTGCGGCCACACGCCGAACCGGCGCGTGGTTTCGCTGGAGGACGCGGTGCGGCGGATCGAAGTCGCGGTCGATTCACGCCGCCACGACGACACGTTGATCATCGCGCGCACCGACGCGCGGACCGGCCTGGGACTCGACGAGGCGATCCGGCGCGGCCAGGCATTCGCACGGGCTGGTGCCGATATCGTTTTCGTCGAGGCACCGGAGTCGGCCGACGAATTCAAGCGCGTCGGCGACTCGGTCGACGCCTGGCTGCTCGCCAACATGGTGCCGTCGGGCAAGTCGCCGGAGATCCCGCAGAAGGATCTGCATGATTGGGGCTTCGATATCGCGATCTATCCGTCGGCCGGCATGGGCGTCGTCTGTGCGGCGCTCGAACAGAACTTCGAGTGGCTCAAGGCGAACGGCCGCACCGCGGGCTCGCCGGTGCCGGCCTACAGCATGGCGCAGTTGCACGAACTGGTCGGGTTCCAGGATGTCTGGGACTTCGAGAAGCGCTACGTCGAGACACCGCGATGACCGCACCACGTACCCTGTTCGACAAGATCTGGGACGCGCACGTCGTCGCAGACCTTGGCGACAACACCGCGCTGTTGCACGTGGACCGGCACCTGGTTCACGACCTGAACGGCCACCTCGCTTTCGACGAACTCGCGCGGCGCAAGCTGCCCGTCCGGTCGCCGGAACTGACCTTCTCGACGCCGGACCATGTCGTGTCCTCGGCGCCCGGCCGGACCGA
>JBGSTN010000811.1:0-12271 GCA_041736455.1 Burkholderiaceae bacterium
ATCGGTCGCGCACGAGGCTCAGACGCGCCAGCGCGAACTGGACCGCGCCTTCGCCCTGGCGCGCAACCTGGGCGGATCGACGGAAATCCTGCACGGGACAGACATCGCCACGGTGTTGCTGGATGCCGCCGCCACATGGGATGCCCGTGCGATCGTGATCGGTCGAACGCGCGAACGGCCCATCGCGCGTCTCTTCAACCGGACGCTGACACAGCAACTTCTGCAGCGCGGCGCGCGCTACGAACTGACGATCATCAACACGCCGCAGGCTCGCAAGCTGGCCAGGCGTCTGCTCGACTTGACTGGCGCGCGGTCGACCCGGCACGAACCTGCCTTCGTCCTGGGTGTCACCGCCGCTGCGATCGGCGCCGCTGCGCTCGGCGAACGCTATCTCGGACTCACCGATCTCTCGATGGTGTTCATGGTGGCGGTGCTCATCGTGGCCTCGCGCACGCGAATGGTCGCGGCTGTTGCCACCGCATCACTGTGCTTTCTGGCCTACAACTATCTCTTCATCGAACCCCGGTTCACCTTCTACATCGGTGCGCGCCAGGGCGTGGCGACCGTCACGATGTTCCTCGCCGCCGCGTTGATTGCCGGCCGGCTCGCCTCGAGACTGCGCATGCAGGTGGTCGCCTTGCGTGCGGCGAATACCCACGCGACGGCCATGCAGAATCTCGGTCGAGAGCTTTCCAAGGCGGCAGATCTGGGGCAAGTCGTCGCAGCAGGCTCGTCGGTGCTGCAATCGACCCTGCAGGCCCAGGCGTGGATACGCATCGATGGCACGTCGGGGCCGGCCGAGGCGACACGGTCGCTCGACGAGAAGGACAAGGCGGCAGCAGACTGGACGCAACTGCACGGCCAACCCAGCGGGCGCTACACCGACACGCTCTCGCAGGCTGCCTGGTGGCTCCTGCCGGTGCCTTCGCATCAACAGGCGTGGGGCGTCGCCGGGCTGCGATTCTCGGCGGACGTCGCCGGCCTGACATTCGAGCAACGCCGCCTGGCCGAAAGCATGGTGGAGGACATCGGACAGGCAGCGCAACGGGCGCGTCTCGTGTCGGACCTCGAAGTCGCCCGGGTCACCGGCGAGACAGAACGGCTGCGCTCGGCCCTTCTGTCATCTGTTTCTCACGATCTGCGTTCGCCGTTGTCGTCGATGATCGGCGCGGCTGACAGCCTGCTGAGCTATGGCAAAGATATGGGACCCGAGGATCGGCATAGCCTGCTCGAAACCATCAGTGTCGAGGGTGAACGGCTCGACCGCTATATCCAGAACCTGCTGGACATGACACGTCTTGGCCAGCAGGGGCTGACACTGACGCGCGACTGGATCGGCATCGACGAGTTGGTCGGTTCGGCCACGCGACGTCTGCAACGCTATGTGCCGAAGGCGCTGGTCGATATCGACATGCCTGCCAACCTGGCTCTCATTCACGTGCATCCCGCACTGATCGAACAGGCACTCTTCAACGTGATGGAGAACGCAGTAAAGTTCTCTCCGCCGGGTCAGCCTATCCGTGTATCGATTCATCGAACCGATGACGGGATGATCGCCATCGACGTCGCCGATCGCGGCCCAGGCATTCCCGAAGACGAAAGACGCAGGATCTTCGACATGTTCTACAGCGTCGAACGCGGTGACTCCGGCAAGCAGGGGACGGGACTCGGCCTGTCGATCGTGCAGGGCATCGTCGGCGCGCACATGGGGACGGTCGACGCATTGCCAGGGGCCGGCGGCATCGGGACGACCATTCGCATGACGCTGCCCTGGGGTCAGCCGCCTGCAATCCAGGAGGCGACCGGCGATGCAAGTGCCAGTCGGCCTTGAAACGACAACGGGCCATCGGCCAGACCTGAAATGACAGCGACGATCGATTCAACGCCGCAGATCCCGGCCGCACGCATCCTCGTGATCGACGACGAACCCCAGATCCGAAAGTTCGTCGACATCAGTATCCGATCGCAGGGCTACCGGACCCTGCTCGCGGAAACCGGTGAACGCGGCCTGGCGCTGCTGGCCAGTCAGGGCGCCGACCTGGTGATACTCGATCTCGGCCTGCCGGATCGCGACGGGCATGATGTGCTGAAAGACCTTCGCCAATGGTCCCTTGTTCCCGTCATCGTCCTGACCGTTCGATCGGACGAGGCGCAGAAGGTCACCCTGCTCGATGCCGGCGCCAACGACTACATGACCAAGCCGTTCGGCATCGAGGAATTGATGGCGCGGATCCGGGTCCTGCTGCGCAACGAGAGTCGCACCGGCGAAGCGGCACCCATCCATGACGACGGCGTACTCAGGATCGATATCGCCAGGCGTGAGGTGCATCTGCGCGGCGAGCCGGTATCACTGACGCGCAAGGAGTTCTCACTGTTGTCGATGCTCGTGCGGCACCCCGGACGCCTCGTCACGCAGACACAATTGCTGCGCGAGATGTGGGGGCCGACCCATGAACAGGACGCCCACTATCTGCGCATCCTGGTCGGCAAGCTCCGCCACAAGCTGGGCGACGATGCCTCAGCACCCCGCTACATCGTCACCGAACCGGGTGTGGGGCTGCGGTTCGTCCCGGCCGAACGCGCGCGGTCACGATCGGATCGACCTATTGCGTGAAACGCAACGTCGTGACGGTATCGGCACGATTCAGGTAGCGAAGCGCGGTGTGGATGAAGAGGCAGATTCCGGCGAACTCGAGTGCCTCTTCGACGATCACGATCATCGACTGCATCAGATCGTTGCCATGGGTCGACCAATACCATCCGCCGACCATCTCCATCCCGACCGCACCGATGATGAAGAGCCCGCCCGACAGTACCAGACGGTTTCTCGTATCGTTCGGCAGCGAGAGCAGCAGGGGCGCGAAGTAGACGGCCAGGAAGAGCACGAGCACGCTCGCCGGCACGACCCATGCGTAGGTGAAGGCGCCCAGATCGCCGTCGCCCAGAAGCGAACGCATCGGTTCGATCAGCCGCTCGTGCATCCAGAACACTTCGTCGAAGGCGATCCAAGCCAGACCGATGCCGAGAATCCGCCAACGCATGCGCCGCCATGGCAACGTCTCCTGCCGCTGGATCAACCAGAGGATACCGGCAGCCAGCAGCAGTTGCAGACCCGCGAACAATGCAGGCGGATTCTTTTCAGCCTCCACATCGAAGAGTCGGATGAATGCCGCCGAGTCGTCGACGCCGTAGAGCCAGCGAGCAACCTGGTTGGCGCTCGCAATCGCGATGAACAGCGCGATCACGGCTGCCAACCAGTTGGCGATGCGAGTCGCGCTGATCTCGATCTGCGCGGATGATTCGTTCATCCGGGTATCCTGGTCGGCACATGCGGAAAGCGCTGGCGCACTTTGCGCATGACGCGCATGACGAAGCGCCTGATCCGAAACAGCATCCGCACGGGTGCCGCCGACTGAGTGACGGCTGCGTCATGCCACCAGTGCCGGTGTGGCGGCATCCGGCGCAACACCTCGAATGCATCATAGGGGCGCGCGAGGGGCACGGTGCGGCAGTGCTGCCCCCAGCCGTCGTCGAATGGAAACTCGCCCCAGACGCGGGCTTCGTCGCGCGTCGGCGACGTCCAGAACAGATCGAAAACCCGGGTCGTCGGCTCGCGAATGTCGGTTCGCCAGTTCGAATCGATCTGCAGCGACTCGACCGTGTCCAGAATGGTGCTGCGTACGAGCGAATGGCCCCAGCGTAGCGCCGCCTCGTGCGTCCCTCTCGCAAGCACCGGCTCGAAGCCGGTGTCCCCGCATCGATAGCCGACGACGGAGCCATGATCGGCCACGCAAACGGCCTCCAGAAATCCGATCAGTCCGCGGCTATTGAAGAATCCACAGCGTATGTTCGAGTCGAAGAGGTAACGCTGCGAGACGAAACGCGGCACGAGGCGATCCGGCACCGCACGCTGGCCCAGATAATAGGCGGTCGGTATCGCCTTACCGTCGGATTCCAGCACGTGCGCGAGCGCGTTGTACAAGGTTGCGCCGGCGCCCAGGTCGACGATGCCCGAGGATATCTCGTCGCCGACGCCGACCTGTCCGAGGTATCCCAGCATCGATTCGCGCGCCCGCTTCGAACGAGCCAGCGCGAGCTCGCGGACCGGCCCGTCCTCCGCGAACAGTTCGGTGATGCGGGCCAGTTGATCTTCGGTCAGCGAATCGCTTCGGTGCACCTGCCGATCGGCGCGCAGCGACCGCTCGCGTGTCCATATGCCGGCCGCCATGAGTTCATCAGCCATCTCGTCCGCCGTGATGTCGAAGCGGTCCAGCAAGGCATCGAGCGTGACAGGTTCCCGGCCGGGTCCGCAGCGAACGTCGGGAATCATCGCGGCGAAAGTGCATGGGTGGCCCAGGCCGAAAGCGGCGATCTGCCACGCGCGGCGGCTGCCCATGAGATAGGTGAGCTCGATGTCGAGTTCGAGCTTGCGGACGAGAATCGCCGCAATCGCCATCAGCAATTGACCATCACGCGCCACGAAGTAAAGGCGTTTGACCCCGTCGTCGAGCGCGCGTGCCAGCAGCCACATGACGAAGCCGATCAGGAACGGCGCGGCGACCGACGCGGAAACGTCGACCAGCGCGCGATGCCTGGATGAGTGATCCTCCGACATCGCCCGGACGATTCGAGCGGCGCCCGCGATACGACTGCTGAGCCCGTCGTTGCACGGTCCGAAGTGATCCAGCACAGTCTCGTATCGGTTCAGGTTTCCGGCTGCAAACGGCTGCGTGCGGATGCCCAGGCGACGCGGCACTGACACGTCGGTCAGCAGATCATTGCCATGATGCACGATCGCGCCAGGGGCGACTCCTTCGACCTCCATCAAGTGTTTGAACAACGCCCCGGAACGTTTCGATTTGGACTGGGCTGATGACACCAGGATCGAATCGCCGGATTGAAAAAGCCGATGATCGATCAACAACTGCCGAATGGTGGCTTCGTCCAGGTACATATCGGAGATGAACACGATTCGATCGCCTGCTTCGCGAGCCGTGCGCAGGCGTTTGACGCCCGCTGCGAGCGGTACGAGCTGAGCCTTCTCGAAATCCATTTCCACGCTCAGCAACGTCGCCTTGTCGATGCCCAGACCCATCGCCAGTTCGGCAGCGATGTCATCCAGCGTGACGCGCGAATCGAAACCACCGGCATTCTGGAACGCACGCTGCTCGGCATGCTCGCGCAGTGCGGCGAATGCGAAGGCGCTGCAGGGTAGCCTGCCAGTACGCGAGAGATGAAGTCCGACGGCAAGAAACATCGCCGACGGTGAACCGACACGACGTGTGAGCAGCGTATCGAACACATCGAATGAGCTGATCGATCCAGGCATCTTGCGGCGGTACCTTTCAATCGAGCCGAGTGGAACTCATCGCGGACTCGATGGATCAACCCCCCGAGAAATGTGAGCCTCTCGTCCCTGGCATTTTCAAATCGTGGACAGTACGAGTCCACGCCGGACGGAGCACTGGAGCAAGGATCGGTCCTGTCGCCCGGGTGCAACACGGGATGGTCGCGTCGACGACTCGATTCCGTCAGCTACTGCTGCGTTCGGCAAACGGACGATCCTTGCCCAGAAGCACTTCGTGATGCCCCCGTCCCGCCGGGATCATCGGAAAGCAGTTCTCGTCGGCGCGGACTCGAACATCGAGGAAATACGGGCTGTCGCTGGAGAGGCAGCGCTGCAAAGCCTGGTCGAGGTCCTGACGACGATCGACACGATCGGCCTGCCAGCCATAGCCGCGTGCAACCACCACGAAATCAGGCAGTGCGTCGGTATAACTATGACTGTACCGGCCGCCGTGAATCAATTCCTGCCACTGGCGAACCATCCCCATGTAGCCGTTGTTGCAGAGCACCACTTTGACGGGTGTCCGGTGCTGGACGGCCGTCGACAATTCCTGAATATTCATCTGGATCGATGCATCACCGCTGACGCAGACGACGAGGTGACCGGGATGAGCAACCTGGGCACCGATGGCGGCGGGCAGCCCATACCCCATCGTGCCCGCGCCGCCTGATGTCAGCCATCGATACGGACGATCGAACCGCAGGTGCTGAGCTGCCCACATCTGGTGTTGGCCGACGTCGGTGGCCACGATCGCATCGCGTCCTTCGAGCGCCGCCTGCAATCGCGTCATCAGTGCCTGCGGCGCAATCGTGTCCGGATCATCGAAGAAGTCCAGCGATCGCTGGTCGCGCCATGTATCGATCCTTTGCCACCATGCGGCGAGACGGTTCGGCGGCAGCGCGTGCGAAGCCAATGATGCGACGAGTGCGCCGAGGATCGCCGCACAGTCGCCGACCAGCGGCACGCTTGCAGGAACCACCTTGTTGATCGAAGTCGGGTCGACATCGATATGGATGACCTTCGCGTCGGGACAGAACTGGTCGAGGCGGCTCGTGACACGGTCGTCGAATCTTGCGCCCACACAGACGACCAGGTCTGCGTGATGCATGGCGAGATTGGCCTCAAGAGTGCCATGCATGCCCAGCATGCCCAGCCATTGAGGACTCGAAGCCGGATAGGCGCCCAGACCCATCAACGTCAGCGTGCACGGTGCGCCGGTCGTGGCAGCGAGTCGTTGGAACTGCTCGCACGCCGGCGGACCGGCATTGATCAGGCCGCCACCGCCGTAAAGCACCGGGCGGGAGGCGGATGCAATCAGATCCGCGGCACGACGGATCGCGGCGGCACGCATCGTCGCGTCGGCCGTCTGCGATTCGACCGATATCCGCGAAGGCACATGCCGATTCGGCGCACGGGGTTTCGGATGCAGCGTGTGTGCAAGTTGCACGTCCTTGGGAACATCGACCAGGACGGGTCCGGGTCGACCGGCACGCGCCAGATGCAGCGCCTTTTCGATCGTCTCGGCCAGCCGGTCGACGTCGCGAACCTGCGTATTCCATTTCGTGACCGATCGCGAAATCCCGAGCGCATCGCACTCCTGGAAAGCGTCGGTCCCGATCGCCGTGGTGGCTACCTGTCCGCTGATGCACACGATCGGGATCGAGTCACACAGCGCATCCAGCAGACCGGTCGTCGTATTGCTCATGCCCGGACCCGACGTGACGAAGACGACGCCCACTTTTCCCGTGGTGCGTGCATAACCTTGCGCGGCGTGAACCGCCGCCTGCTCGTGGCGAACCAGTATGTGTCGCAATGCCGGACGCGCGTACAAGGCGTCATAGAGGGGGAGCACCGCACCGCCCGGATAACCGAAGATCGTATCGACTCCGCTCGACAGCAAGGTATCGACGAGCACGTCGGCCCCAGTCACGGAAGTCGATTCGACTTGCGTCGAGGCACCCGGCTCATGGCGACGATCCGTCGCCACGGCCAGGTTCGAAGAATCGGGGGTGCCGACGAGATCTGGCGGGCTATGCATGGGGCGTACCAGGATGTCCGAGGGTGGGGGACCGAAACGTCCAAGGCATCACTGTGACATCAAGTGCCCGGAAAGTGCTTCTGATTTCAACGACCCTTAGCAGAATTTCGGTAAATCTTGCGGCATTATCGAGAAAAACAGGCCTTATTTGCCTCGATGAGTCGAACTGTAAGAAAATCATTCCTCATGGGTAGGCGCCATTCGCGCGGACGCCGGAGATGGCATGACGAGATCCCGAGAGGCAGGAACGAAACTCGACCGCCTGGACATGGCGATCCTGCGTGCCCTGCAGCGCGATTCACGACTCAGCCTTGCCGAGATCAGCGCCGAGGTCGGTTTGACGACCTCACCTTGCTGGAACCGCATTCGACGCATGGAAGAGACGGGCATCATCGAGGGCTACACGGTCCGCCTGAACGCCGAAGCGTTGTGCTTGAAGGACACGGTCATCGTCCAGGTGACGCTCGACAGCCATTCGGATGAGGCGCTCGAGCGATTCGGGCATGAGCTCGAACAGATTCCGGAAGTTCTCGAAGCCTTTCTCGTGTCGGGTGACTATGACTACTATCTACGGCTCGCGGTGGCCGACACGCGTGACTACGAGCGACTGCTCCGCGAAAAACTCTACAAGATTCCCGGCATCCGTCACAGCAAGTCGAGCTTCGTACTGAGGCAGTTGAAGCGAGGCCAGTTGCCCCTGGGTTGACAGAACGCCTGCCCGCAAGAACGATCGCCGGCGAATTGTGGGGCGATTCGAACGTGATTGTGAATAGCAGGCATCCGCTCGGTGGCGCGCTCTGACCGAACGGCGAGCCACGCTGAAAGCGGCCTCATTCATCAGCGTACTCGCCTGCGTTACCACGCCGCGTGGGCGGCTTTCAGTTCCTTGCCCGACAGGACGATGTCGGACGTGTCGAACAAGCGCTCGATGACCAATTCGACGAAAGCGCGCACACGCTTGGGACGAACCGGGTGACTGCCGTAGTAGACATGGACACCGATGTGCTCGCTCATGTGGGGTAGCAACAATGGCACGAGCCGACCTGCACGAATGTGCGCGGCAGCCGAGAAATTGGCGAACTGGCCGATGACCTGTCCGGCGAGCACCGCACGTAGCGCGAGATCCGTATCGTTGGTCGCGAACGCCGGCGGAACCCGGTGGTACACGATCTCGCCATCCACGTTCGCATACCAAGGTACGGCCTGACCGGTGGCTGGGGCTGCAGCGGTGAGCAGTCAGGTCATCCAGTCGCTGCGGCACGCCATGCCGCACGAGGTACTCGGGTGCGGCGCAGATGATCAGTTGAACCGGAAACAGACGACGTGCGATGGCGCCCTCGACAGGCGTCGCGCCGATCCGAAATCCCAGATCGGCGCGCTCGTGTCTCTCGTGTCTCTCGTGTCTCTCGTGTCTCTCGTGTCTCTCGTGTCTCTCGTGTCTCTCGTCGCCGGCTTCTCCGTCGAGAAGCACGTCCGGCTGGATCCCTGGGTAGCGCTGGCAGAACTCGGTCAGCAATGGAGCCAGGACAGGGATGAACGATGAGCCGGGTCCGACGATGCGGAGCGGGCCTGCCATCTCGTCCGCTGTCTCGCGCATGCGACTCAAAGTTCGCTCGAGGATTGCGAGAGCGGGTTGGGTCGACTCCAGGAGATTCTGGCCCTCGTCGGTCAATCCGAGGCTGCGTGTCGTCCGGTGCAACAGGCGCACACCGAGAAACCGCTCGAGGTGGGCTATCCCCTGGCTGGCAGCCTGCGGCGAAATGCCCTGCGCGATCGCGGCCTTGCGAATGCTGCCCAGTTCGACGGCTTTCGCAAAGGTGGCAATGGCACGAAGCTCGTTGATGGGCATTTCGAGTCCTCAGGAATGCAAGCGCAGCGCTATCGAGAAGCTCATTTCAGCGAATCAGTCCGGTTCGGGTCAGTTGGTCGACAGTCGCCCGCGCACATGGTCGAACGATGCCGGCATATCTCATTCCCATGACCACCGACCCGGCTGCCGATTCATCGGCATCGGCACGATGGTCGAGAACCACGATGGGGGTCAGGTCTACCATTTTCCATTCAAATCGTTCCAGCGACCCTGTCATCTTGAGCCGTCCACTTCGCATCGAGTTCCCAGGCGCGATCTACCACGTGACCACACGTGGCAATCGTCGCGAACCGATCTATCACGACGAGAAGGATCGGAGATCGCACCTGAACGTGATCGCTCAGGCGATGGACCGCTTCGACGCACAGGTGCTGGCGTACTGCCTCATGGGAAACCACTACCACATGGTTCTGCATACTCGCCGCGGCAACCTCTCGCGTCTGATGCGCCACGTCAACAGCATCTACGCGCAGACCCACAACCGCCGTCACGGACTGGCCGGCCATCTATTCCAGGGCCGGTTCAATGCGATTCTGGTCGATCGCGACGCCTACCTGTTGACACTGTGCCGCTACGTCGAGCGCAATCCGGTGGCCGCGAATTTCGTCGGCACACCGGCCGACTGGGCATGGTCGAGCTATCGCGCGCACATCGGTCTTGCCTCGACACCTGCATGGCTCGATACGGACGGTTTGCACGGCTACGTGCTGGGTCGCGCGGTGAAGAGTTTGTCTGACCGGCGACGCGCGTGCCGACGCTACGTCGCGATGGTAGAAAAGCGCGAGGACAGCGACTCGGCATTCTGGCGGGGATCTCTGCACGCCCAGGTGTTCCTCGGCGACGAATCGTTCGTCCAGCGCATGCAGGCGCTTGTTCCGAACGCCGCTCGAGTGGCGAAAGAGATCCCGAAGGCGCAGCGCTTGCCCGTTCGCCGTTGGACGGATTCCTTGCAGCAGTGCGGTGGCGATCGCGACCGCGCGCTCTATGTAGCCTACCGGGACGGAGGCATGACGATGACCGCGCTGGCCCGCGAGGCCGGATTATCGGTCTCGCATGTCGGGCGGAGGATCGCTGCGGTAGAGGCTTTGTCGAAGGACATGATTGTCGGCAATGCGGACGGCGCGAAGTCGTTCGTGTCCACCGGTGCGCGTCGTGGCGCCCATCGCTGAATGGGAGACCTGACCCTGCTCCTCCGCTTCTTGTGTTTCTCGCGGTGTCACACGCCCCGCGCGCCGCTTGCCAGGAATCCACCATCGACCGCCAACACGGTTCCGGAAACGTATGACGCTTCCTGCGATGCCAGGTACATGACCGCCGCGGCGATCTCGCCAGTGGTGCCATAGCGGTTCATTGGAATCGCCTTCGCGTAGGTTTCGCGAAACTCGTCAGAGTGCAGTGCGCGCGTCATCGGTGTATCGACGGGGCCTGGTGCGACCGCATTGACCGTGATGCCGTGCTCGGCCAGTTCCACGGCCATCTGCCGGGTGAGCGCGATAACGGCGCCTTTCGAAGTGCCGTAGGCCGTACGGCCACTTCCGACCGCGCGCAAACCCGCCACCGAGGCGATATTCACGATTCGTCCCCATCGTTGTCGCAGCATCAACCTGGCCGCATGCTGGGCGCAAAGGAAGGTACCGGTGACATTGACGTTCATCGTCGCGACGAAATTCTCGAGCGGAAAGTCGATGAATGGGTAGACCTTCGCGATACCGGCGCAATTGACCAGCACGTCGCATCGGCCCTGTTCGTCATCGACCTGACCGAATGCACGAGCCACCGAATCCGCGTCACCGACGTCCATTTCGAGCATCGAAGCCACGCCGCCGGCATCGCTCAATTGCCCCGCAGTGGCCTTTGCCGCCGCGGCATCTCGATCAGCAACCCTGACCACCATCCCCGCGGCTGCGAAACGTGCGCAGATCTCGGCGCCGATACCCATCGCTCCGCCAGTCACGACGGCGACTCGCACTGATTCGGGGTCAGGTCTCTCATTTCTCCTCATTTCGATTCATCCAATGAGTGGTGCAGGTTATGGGGTCAAACGTGTTGGGGTCAGGTCTCCCATTTGACCTATCACCTCGTAGTTGCGCAAGTCCACGAGGCAATCGGGGCGTGTCGAACGTCGGAAGGCTTTGCCAAAGGCTGGGTTGTGGGCCACCCAGCGCCCAGACGATCGGAACGGGGCCCTGACGCGGAACCGGAAGCAAGGCCCCTTCAGCACCACCTCATCAGACGATTCACAGCGAAAAATGAGAAATCGCCAATGGGCGAGGTGTCATCTGAACGCCGATGGGCGACGAAGAATGGAAGACCGGACCCTATCGCCGTGACCGCATTTCCGTGACCCCATCAACGATGGGAAATGGGAGACCTGACCCCATCTCGTGACCGACCCCATGTCGTGACCTATTTCCGTGACCCCATCAACGATGGGAAATGGGAGACCTAACCCCATCTCGCGCCTCGCGCAGGGCGGTTTCGACAAGCGCCTTGACCATCCAGCGGGAAACCGACTGCACTTCGTGGTCGTTGCAGCCCCAGATGTCTTTGAGCACGACGTAGGGCTCGATGCCGTAGACGAGCGACAGCGCCTTCAACAACCGTTCGTAGGCGCGCGTACCGAGTTGCGCCTTCAGCGGCGCGGCGGTGAGCCGCAGGATGCCGACACGGTGGCCACGACGATAAGGCTCTTCGTCGAGCAGTCCTGCGCGCTCGAGCGTCTGGTGTTCGACTGCCAGAGCCAGAGCGGCGCGCATCTGCGGCTCGAACTCGGTGAAGCGCGGAAAGGTCTTCTCGAACAATTCGTTGATGCGCTCGAGTCCGTCTTGCGATTCCGGTTCGAAGCTGCGTACTGGACCGAGTGCTTCACCGACCACGGCGGTGATCAGCTTGCTGCGACTCGGAAAGTAACGGTAGGCCGTGGCGCGCGAAACGCCCGCGCCGAGCGCGACCTCGGGCACCGACGGCACGCGGCCGCGACGCACGAGCGTCATCGCCTCGTCGAGCAGGCGGCGAT
>JBGSTN010000823.1:0-4075 GCA_041736455.1 Burkholderiaceae bacterium
AGCGCGTACAGCGCGCCGGCGGCATACAACGCCACGGCGAACACGCCTTCGCGAGACAGCCAGGAAGTCGCGAATCGCGAGAATGCCCGCCAGGCGTTCTTCGGATTGGCGAGATGACGGGTCGACGCGAGCAGGCCGATCGTCAGCAGCGCCACGCCGATGATCGCGGCGGTCCACCAGGCGGTGGACGGGGGCGCATCATGAGCCAGCCGTGACATCGCCAGCCAGAAGATCACACCCAGACCGGCACCCGACGATACCGTGAAGAGAATCACCGACCAGGCCGGATTCATAGCGACACCAATCGATTGACCAGCGACGCGAGGCGCGTGCTCAGCGAGCCCGAACGGGACTGCACGGCATCGGTATCGATCCGGGGCACCTCGCGCGGAGCCAGGTACTGGTTGACCGGACGGTAACCCAGGTCGTCGAGCATGCCCATCCGCTGCCGATCACGGGATCGCTGCGAGACCTCGGAAGCCGGATCGTCGAAATCGCCGAAATGGCGCGCATGCGCCGGACAGGCCAGCACGCAGGCAGGCTTGCGTTCGGCTTCCGGCAAGGCCTGATCGTAGATGCGGTCCACGCACAGCGTGCACTTGCGCATCACGCCTTCGTTCTCGTCGAGTTCGCGCGCGCCATAGGGACAGGCCCATGCACAGTAGCTGCAGCCCATGCACTTCTCGGGATCGACCAGCACGATGCCGTCTTCGGCACGCTTGTACGACGCGCCGGTCGGACAGACGGTCACGCACGCCGCCTCTTCGCAATGCATGCACGACATCGGCACATTGAGCGTCTTGGACAGACTCCAGGGGCCGCCCTGAACGGGAGGTGATCGCATCGCTGCGGCACTGGTGGCGCCCGGTGCCGGATCGAGTTCGTACTGCCGGATGCGATTGAACCAGACGCCATCGGGCGCCGGCCCGTAACTGTCGTAGTCGGGCGCACCGCCGGCCATGGCCGAGGTGCCGTTCCATTCCTTGCACGCCACGGCACAGGCGTGGCAGCCCACGCAGGTGTCGGTGTCGATCAGTAAACCGAGTCTCAAGACTTGTCTCCGTCAACCGCCGAGTCCCGGCCAAATCGGGGCCATACGCCGGTTTCTCCCGGTGCGGCCTTCGTGATCCGCACTTTCAGGTCGTACCAGGCGGCCTGCCCGGTGATCGGATCGGAATTGGTGATCGCACGGTCGCCCGCCGTGCGCGGCAGGCTCTCGCTGATCAGATGGTTGAGCAGGAAACCATGGGTCGCTTCGCTCGCGTCCGGTTTCAAACCCCAGGTGCCCGACATCTTGCCGATCGCGTTCCAGGTCCAGACGGTGTGCGCTTCGACGCCCTGCATCGTGCGCAGCTGGCAGCGGATGCGCCCGTTGTGCGACGCCACCCAGACCCAGTCGTCGTCGGCCAGGCCGCGCTCGGCAGCAGTCCGGTCATTCATGTAGAGGAAGTTCTGACCCAGGATCTGACGCAACCACGCGTTCTGCGAATCCCAGGAGTGATACATCACCATCGGGCGCTGGGTGATCGCGTGGAAGTCGAACCCGGCTGCCTGGTCACCCAGCGCGCCGATCTCCAGGGGCCCGTACCAGTCGGGCAGCGGATCGAAATACCTTGCGAGTCGATCGCGATCGATGTCTTCCGGTGGCCGCGGCCCGTCGTACAGGCCCTGCCCTGCGAGCCTGAACTTCTGCATCGGCTCGGAGTAGATCTGCATGACGATCGGCGCCGGTGAACCGATGAAGCCGCTTGCGGTGGCGTGCTCGAGGTAGTCCTTGTTCATGCCGCGATTGAATTGCATGTTCGGCGGCCAGTGCCAGGCGAAGAAGCTCTTGTTGTCGATGTAGGCCTGCCACTGATCCGGATTGGGCGCGCCCTTGATCGACTCCTTGCCGTCGACGCCGCGATAGCCGCCCAGAAAGCCGATGCCGGGCGATCTTTCGTAGCGCACGATGAAATCGTTGTAGCCGTCGTACTTCGGCTCGCCTTCGGCGTCGACGAAAGCGGGAAAGGCCAGCCGGCCCGCCAGATCGACGAGCACTTCCTGCCAGGGACGCACATCGCGATCGAGCGCGACGACCGGATGCCGTATCGAGTCGGCGACCGAATCGGGCTCCGAGATCGGGCGATCGAGCAGCGAAATCGCATCGAATCGCTCCAGATAGGTCGTATCGGGCAGCACGAGATCGGCGAAACGAACGGTCTCCGAATCGAAGGCATCCGCAACGACCAGATACGGAATCCGGTACTCGCCGTCGTCGCCACGGGCGGTCAGCATCGCCTGCGTTGCGCCGCTGTTCATCGACGAATTCCACGCCATGTTCGCCATGAAGAGCATCAACGTGTCGATCGGATACGGATCGCCCTTGACCGCATTGTGGATGACCATGTGCATCATCCCGTGACTGGCGATCGGACTCTCCCACGAGTAGGCCTTGTCCAGACGCAGGGGCCGCCCTTGCGCGTCGATGGCGAGTTCTTCCGGGCGCGTGGGAAAACCGAGCGGCGGCTTGCCGAGCGCGCGCAGCGGCGCATCGATGATCGCCGCATCGTTTTCCGGCAGCTGGGGCGGCGGGACCGGCTTGGGAAACGGAGCCTTCGAACGGAAGTTGCCCGGTCCGTCGAGCGCGCCCAGCAGCATCTGGATCAAGTGCAGTGCGCGGCAGGTCTGGAATCCGTTGGAATGCGCTGAAATGCCGCGCATCGCGAACATCGCGACGGGCCTGCCGATCGTGGTCTGATGGTGCTGCCCCCAGACGTCGGTCCAGGGAATCGGCAATTCGATCGGCTCGTCGAAGGCAATGGACGCCATCTCCAGCGCCAGACGCTCGATCTGCGCTGCGGGCACACCGCAACGCTCCGACACCGCGGCAGGCGCGTAACGGGGATCGAGATATCGCTCTGCAGCCAGCGTCATCACCGTCTGTACGCGCCGGCCCTCGTAGCGGCCGGCCAGGTCGAAGCGACCGAACAACGCCGGCTTGACGCCCTTGGCCAACGGCCCGGGCACACCGGTGTCCTGGTCGAACACCAACGGCAATCCCGCGTCGTCGCGCAGGAACAGGCCGTGCTGCGCCGTGCCGGGGTCGTCGATCACAAGCCATGCCGCATTGGTCGTACGAACGAGAAATTCCCAGTCGAACAGTTCGCGCTCGAGCAGCACGTGGACGATCGCCAGGGCGAGCAGGCCGTCGGTCCCCGGACGGATGGGGATCCATTCGTCGGCAATGGCCGAATAGCCGGTGCGCACCGGATTGATCGACACGAACTTGGCGCCGCGACGCTTCAGCTTCTCGAGACCGATCTTGATCGGGTTGCTCGAATGATCTTCGGCGACGCCCCACATCACGAAGTACCTGGCGCGATCCCAGTCCGGAGCGCCGAACTCCCAGAACGAATAACCGATCGAGTACAGCCCGGCCGCCGCCATGTTGACCGAGCAGAATCCCCCGTGTGCGGCCCAGTTCGGCGTGCCGAACTGCTGCGCCCACAATCCTGTCAGCGCCTGCATCTGATCGCGCCCGGTGAAGAACGCCAGCTTCTTGGGATCGGTCGCGCGGATGCGTTGCAGCCGGGCGGTCAGTTCGCCGAGCGCTTCGTCCCAGGAGATGGGCTCGAAGTCGCCCGCGCCCCGTTCGGCCCCCGGTCTGCGGCGCATCGGCTGCTGCAGCTTGCCCGGCGAATACTGCTTCATGATCCCGGCGCTGCCCTTCGCACAGAGCACGCCCTGGTTCACCGGGTGCTCGGCAGTGCCCTGGATGAAGCGCACCTTGTCGTCTTCGATCGTGACCTTGATGCCGCAGCGGCATGCGCACATGTAGCACGTCGTGTGTTCGACGCGCTGGATCGCGCGGTTGTCGAACTGGATCGGTCGGGTCGCGGCGGGCACAGTGGGTGTTTTCATGCGGTGATTCTAGGAAGTTCCTTTAATTGGTAAAACTGAGTAATACTAAGATCACATATAAGCATTATTGATTTGAAAGGACCCTGCATGAATTGCCAACCGGCCACGCCGGAGTCCGGATCGCGCCCGCGCTTCACGCTTCGCCAACTCGAAGCCTTCGCGGCGACGGCCC
>JBGSTN010000648.1:0-5765 GCA_041736455.1 Burkholderiaceae bacterium
CCAGCGCCCCTGCGCCGGCCGGCAAGACTGCCGAGCAGCCGATCGACCTGACTGCGCTGGACGGTCTCGATCTCGACGGTCGACTGCGGGTCTCCGAACTGATTGCCTCGGGTGCGACGGTACGGGCACTCGATCTGAACGTGAAGGCGAAGGGCGGCACGGCAACTGTCGCGCCGATCGCGGCGCAACTCTATGAGGGGAGGCTGGACGGCCGGGCCAGTGTCGCTTCGGCCGGCAATCGGCTCGCACTTGCCGCCAACCTGACGGGCATACGGATCGGCCCGCTTCTCAACGACGTCGCAGATACGGATCTACTGACTGGCAAGGGCGATCTGTCGCTCGACGTGCATTCCGCAGGGGCGACGGTCGGTGCGATCAAGCAGGGATTGAATGGCAAGGCGTCGATGAAGCTCGCCGATGGCGCGATCAAGGGCATCAATCTCGGCGAGCGAATCCGCGATGTCCGGCAGTTGCTCGGGAACGGCAAGGACGAGAAGGTCGCGAGCAACGATCAGGCACGCACCGACTTCACCGCGTTGACGGCAACCTTCGCGATCGCCAATGGCATTGCGACCAACACCGATCTCGACGGCAAGTCGCCGCTGCTCCGATTGACGGGCGGTGGCACGGTCGATATTGCCGCCGGCCAGCTGGACTATCTCGCCAAGGCGGCGGTGGTCGGAACATCCAAAGGCCAGGGTGGTCGTGAGGTCGAAGAGCTGAAGGGAGTCACCATCCCGGTACGTCTGAGCGGACCCTTCGAGCAACTCGCCTGGGCGATCGATTGGTCGGTCGCTGCCAAGGAGGCCCTCAAGTCGAAAGCGGCCGAGCAACTCGGCATCGATCAGGCGGCGATCGATGCCAAGAAGGCGGAGGTCAAGGCCCGTGTCGATGCGGAGGAAGCGAAGCTGCGCGAGCGTGCCGATGCGCAGGAACTCCAGGCGCGAGAAAAGCTCAAGGCCCGGGAACAGGAATTGAAGGACAAGGCAGCCGAAAAGTTGCAGGGTTTGTTCAGGTAGCCGATTCCGGCGGGGGAACTGGCCAGCTTTTCCGGATCTGTTGGTTCGATGGGCCGGCGTGGGTTGATCGAATAATGGCGGTGTGAATCCTCCGCCCATATTCCGCACCAACGTTCGACCCGATGGTGTCCACCATGCCACGTAAGCGTATCCCGATCGCCGACGTGCGGATCGGCATGTACGTGGTCAAGCTCGACGGATCCTGGCTCGATCATCCGTTCTGGCGACGCAGTTTCCTGCTCGACGATCGTGCCGTGTTGACCACGTTGCTGGGCAGCGGTGTTGCCCACGTGTGGATCGATACGGACCTCGGCATCGACGTCCCACCGGTCGACCCGGTGCCCGAGGCGCCGGCCGTGACGGAAACGCCTGTCTCCGATGCGCAGGCCGAGGGTGCGGACTCCGACGAATTGATCTGGACCGACGTCGCGGAGGCTGATCCGGTCGATTCGAAGGGGCAGGACGACTCGCCGCGCGAGGTTCCCGCTATCGCCGCGCCGGCAGTGGTGCGCACCAGCGTCGATCCCGGTGCCGTCAGCCGTCTGCACGAGAACGCACGCAAATCACCGGCCGATG
This sequence comes from Burkholderiaceae bacterium, assembly GCA_041736455.1. GTDB lineage: Bacteria > Pseudomonadota > Gammaproteobacteria > Burkholderiales > Burkholderiaceae_E > JAUIAI01. Next base: position 1,596 of record JBGSTN010000648.1, read on the forward strand.
CGACCGACTGGGCGCGCGCCCGCAAGATCAGTGATCAGGCTCGCGTCGTGGTCGGGGAGTTGTTCGACAAGGCACGCGGCGGGAACCGGATCGATACCGACCTGGCACGACCGCTCGTCGACGACGTGATCAACTCGGTGCGCGAAAAGCCGGGCACCCTGAGCAGCCTTGTCCGACTCAAGCGTCAGGACCAGTACACCTACATGCACTCGGTGGCTGTCTGCACGCTGATGACGACACTGGCGCTCGAACTGGGTTTGAACGACAACGACGTCCGTGAAGCCGCGACCGGCGGCCTGCTGCACGACATCGGGAAGATGGCCGTCGATATCGACGTGCTGAACAAGCCGGGCAAACTCACCGACGACGAGTTCCTGAACATCAAGCGTCATACGACCGAGGGTCATCGCATCCTGGTCGAAGCGGGCGGTCTCGGCGAAGTGCCGCTGGACATCTGTCGGCACCACCATGAGCGCCTCGATGGCAAGGGCTATCCGGATGGACTGGGCGAATCGCAGATTTCGCTTTTCGCCCGTATGGGAACGGTCTGCGATGTGTACGATGCGATCACTTCGAATCGTCCGTACAAGAAGGCCTGGGAGCCAGCCATCGCGCTGAGCAACATGGCGAAGTGGGTCGACGGGGCATACGAAATACGAATCTTCAAGGCCTTCGTGAAGGCGCTGGGCGTCTATCCCAACGGTTCCATGGTGCGCCTGGAATCGAATGCGCTGGCTGTCGTCATCGACCAGTCGCCGGCCAGCTCGATCAAGCCTGTCGTCAAGACGATCTGGTCGACGAGGACGAATCAGCCCATCCTGCCCGAGGTCGTGCGACTCGATGAGCCAGGTTGCCAAGACCGGATCCTCAAGCGCGAATCGGTGACCGATTGGCCGGTGGGCGACATCACCCATCATTGGATCACGCCGGCCGGGTGATCCCGGCGGGCGTCCTGGCCCTGCCATCGCCCCGGTCGCGCCGCGATCCAGTGCGCTCGATCCGGCTCGTTCCCGCGGGCGCAGTCGCCCTGCCAAACTGGCGTGCCGCTGCCAACAGTGACAGCGAATGACAGTCGATCGGCTTGGATCGAATGACCGGAAAACGCGCGATGACGCGGGAATCACGCCATTGCACCGTGGGTGCTCGCGTTTGGCACGAACCCTGCAAGGGATCGACATTCCGTGGAGGGAATGGCCGTGCCTGGGAAGACTATCCGGATCTGGCGTGACGAGGGACCGCGCACCGATGAATCCAATGCGCCTGCTTCGTCCGGCCACGCCTCGTGCCCGATGCCCAAGACAGACGTCCGTCCGAGCAGCCGGCAACTGCGGCGACCGGTATCGTGGCAGGGTTTCGCCAACTGCACCGATTGCTCGGTCCGCCGTCAGTCGTTGTTCGCGCATCTGTCGAACGAGGAAATCGCCGCGATTCATTACCCGATCGACGAGATCCGGCTCAAACCCGGGGCGGCGCTGTTCGCGGGCGGCGATCGTGCAGACTATCTCTACACCGTTCGCGACGGGCTGCTCAAGACTTCGCTGATGGGCAGCGACAGACGGCACCGGGTCACAGGACTGCGTCGCGCCGGCGATCTGGTCGGTCTGCCCGCGTGGTTGACCGGTCACTACGATTCGACCGCCACGGCCGTGCTGCCGACAAGACTGTGCCGCCTGCCGATTGCCGGCCTGCGCAAGCTCGAACAGCAATCGCCCCGTTTCGTAAACGCGCTTCAGAAGCAGTGGTCCGCGAGCCTGGCCGAGGCACAACACTGGTTCATCGATCTGACCGACGGACCGGTGAGCCAGCGACTCGCCCGATTGTTGCTGCGATTTCCCCGCGATTCGGGCGACCGGATTGCCGTCTGCAGTCGACGCGAAATGGGTGAAATGCTGGGAGGCGTCACTTTCGAGACGGTCAGCCGCAATCTTTCCGCATTCGTGCGCGAAGGCACGTTGGTGTCCGAGGATTCACAGGGCCGGCACTATCGGGTCGATCGCAGGGCCCTGCATCGCGCCGCCAACTGGCAGCCGGACGACGCATCGGACGAGCCGGCCGGCGCAATGCCCCTGCCGGCGAGCTACGACGGAGGTGGGAAATATCCGTCAGCCGGGCTTGGGCAGGGCGGCGACCTGTTCCGGTGACAGGCAGCGGCACCGTCGACCCTGCAGCAGCAGATGCAGTCGTGCGGTCGCCTCGAGTTCCTCGATTGCATCGGTCGCCGCCGCGAGGCTGGTTCCGGCCACCACCGGGCCATGATTGGCGAGCAATACGGCGTGATGCCGGCCGGCCTGATGGCGCACTGCTTCCGCCAGCGATAGGTCGCCGGGTGCGAAATAGGGTATGAGCGGCAGGCGTCCGACCCGCATCACGTAGTAGGCGGTCAACGGTGGCAGTACGTCGTCGGGATCGACGTCGTCCAGAATCGAAACGGCCGTCGAGTGCGTCGCGTGAAGATGAATCACGGCGTTGCCGGCGGGCCGCTCGTCATACATCGCCCGATGGAGAAAGCTCTCCTTCGTCGGCGCGGGCCCTTCGACCAGCGCGCCTTTGTCGTCGAGTCGGGAGAGCCGCGCCGGGTCCAGCCGACCCAACGTGGCCCCGGTGGGCGTCATCAGGAAGCCGTTCGCGAGTCTGACGCTCAGGTTGCCCGTCGATCCATGCGTGTAGCCGCGATCGAACAACGAACGTGCAATGTCGCAGAGCGTCTCGCGCAGCGCGTTCTCGGCCGTGTGCGTGTTGATCGTGGTCATGCCGGATTGCATTGGTCCAGCATCGTCAACGCTTTCGCGAAGAAATCGGGTGCGCCGAAATTGCCTGACTTCAATGCGATGGCGAGGGGCGACGCCGCGACGGATTCGGTCCATGGCACACCCGGATCGATCTGCGGTCCGATGCGCAATGCCTTGACGCCGAGCGCCTGCACGACGGCGCCGGAAGTCTCGCCGCCAGCGACGACGAACCGACGCGTGCCATCGTCGCGGAGTCGCCTGGCGCATTCGGCCAATGCGGATTCGACCAGCGATCCGGCGGCCTCACGACCCAGCACACCTTGCACGGCCTTGACGACCTCGGGCTCCGCGCTGGCATAGATGATCGCCACCGTGCCCGAACGTTGCGCGTCTTCAGCAGCCGCGACCGCTTCGCCGATCACGTCTTCCTGCCGTGCGAGCCGGTGCGGATCGATCCGGTAACCGGGATGATCGGACAGGAACCGGTCGACTTGCGCGAGAGTGGCCGACGAGCAGCTGCCGGACAGGACGACCGCAGGCCCTTCGACGTCCGGCAGCGCAGCGGCGCTGTCGGTGGCCGCCAGCAGTCCTCGCGCACGCAGGGCTTCGGGCAGTCCGATGGCGACACCGGATCCGGCAGTCAACAGCGGCAGATCGACACAGGCCGCAGCAAGCGTGTGCAGGTCATCGTCATGCAGTGCATCGGCGATCGCGATGGTGACCCCATCGGCGCGAAGCGCCGCCAGGCGATCGCGTGTCGCATCCGTGCCGAGGGCAAGCGTGTCGTAGCGCAGCAGACCGACCTTGCCGGCGACCTGCCGCTGCAGCACGTTGACGAGATTCGAGTCTGTCATCGGCGTGAGCGGATGATCACGCATGCCGGAATCGGACAGCAGGATGTCGTTGACGAAGAGATGGCCCCGGAAGATCGTGCGCCCGGTCGCGGGGAAGGCCGGGCAGGCGATCGTGAACGCGCAGCCCAGCGCCTCCATCAGCGCTTCGGTGACCGGTCCGATGTTGCCGCTATCAGTGGAATCGAAGGTCGAACAGTACTTGAAGTAGAAGCGCTGGCAACCGGCATCGCGCAGCCATTGCAGAGCGGCGAGCGACTGCGCGACGGCTTCGGCGGGCGCGATCGTGCGCGACTTGAGCGCGATGACGACCGCATCGGCGTCGAGTCGCATGCCCGCCTCGGGCAATCCGATCGTCTGCACGGTGCGCATGCCCGCGCGCACGAGATTGTTGGCGAGATCTGTCGCTCCGGTGAAATCGTCGGCGATGCAACCCAGCAACATCAGCTACTCCCGGGTGGATTCTTCTTGGCGGGCAAGCGGGGCGGCGCCTTGCCGGTCGACGCTGCGGCGGATCTGGCCGCCGAGCTGATCACTTTCTTGGCGGCCTTGCGCGACACGTGTTTCTCGACGTTGCCGTTTGCCGACAT
>JBGSTN010000843.1:0-2853 GCA_041736455.1 Burkholderiaceae bacterium
CGCGGGTCGCGTAGTGCCGGTGTTCGAGTCGCCGCCGGAGAACCTGCGCAAGCTCGCCATGCTCTACGGCGTGGACGAGCTGCTTTTCGCCGCCTGACGGGTGCCCGGCGTCGGGCAGGGTGCGCCCGGTATTCAGCGCACATTCCGCGTCCCGTCATTCGAATAACAAACGAAAAGGCTGCCGGTCGGCCGACGATCGGAACATCGCAGATCCATGTCTCCTGCCATCGACATTCAAGCCGTCTCCAAGCGCTATGGCAGCTTCCAGGCGTTGCAGGAAACCCACCTGCAGATTCCGCACGGTGAATTCTTCGGATTGCTGGGCCCCAATGGCGCCGGCAAGACGACACTGATCTCGATCCTTGCCGGTCTCTCCCGCCCGACCACCGGGCGAGTGCTGATCGATGGCCACGACGTCCAGGTCGATTACCGTGCGGCGCGCCGGTCGCTGGGCGTCGTCCCCCAGGAACTCGTCTTCGACCCGTTCTTCAATGTGCGCGAGACGTTGCGCTACACCTCCGGTTACTACGGGGTGCGCAACAACGATCGCTGGATCGACGAGATCCTGCACAGTCTCGGGCTGACCGACAAGGCCGATGCGAACATGCGTGCATTGTCGGGCGGCATGAAGCGGCGGGTACTCGTCGCGCAGGCCCTGGTCCATCGGCCACCCGTGATCGTGCTGGACGAGCCGACCGCAGGGGTCGATGTCGAACTGCGCCAGACCCTGTGGACATTCATCCGCCGTCTCAACCGCGAAGGCCATACGATCGTCCTCACGACCCATTATCTCGATGAAGCCCAGGAGCAGTGCACCCGCATCGGCATGCTCAAGAACGGGCGCATGGTCGCCCTCGAGCCGACCCAGAGCCTGCTCGACCGCTTTTCGGCGGGCCGGTTGATGCTGCGACTGTCGGGCGCGGACATGCCCGAATCGCTGCGCGAACTCGTGATCGGATCCGAGGGCAATCGCATCACGTTGCGGATCGAGCGCTATGAACTGCTCGAACCGATACTCGCCCGGTTGCGCGAAGTCGGCTGCGTGATCGAGGAGATGGAATTGACGCATGCCGACCTCGAAGACGTGTTCGTCAACATCATGGCGGGTGACTGAATCATGGCGGCTGCCCGATGATGCTCGGTTTCAGAACCTTGCTGGCCAAGGAATTGCGCCGGTTCGCCAAGGTGGGTTTCCAGACGATTGCCGCGCCGGTCATCAGTTCGCTGCTCTATCTGATGATCTTCGCCCATGTCCTGCAGGGCAAGGTGACGGTATTCCACGGCGTCGACTACACCAGCTTCCTGGTGCCGGGGCTGGTGATGATGGCCGTCCTCCAGAACGCTTTCGCCAATACCGCCTCCTCGATGGTGCAGAGCAAGGTCACCGGCAATATCGTGTTCGTGCTGTTGCCGCCGTTGTCGCACGCCGAGATCTTCCTCGCCTATGTCATCGCCTCGATGGTGCGCGGCATGGTCGTGGGCGCCGGGGTGTTCGTCGTGACGTTTCTCTTCACGCTGCCCAGCCTGGTGGCGCCCGGCTGGGCGCTCGTCTTCGCGCTGCTGGGGAGTGCGATCCTCGGTACAATGGGCCTCATCGCGGGAATCTGGGCGGACAAGTTCGACCAGATGGCCGCGTTCCAGAACTTCTTCATCATGCCCATGACGTTCCTGTCCGGGGTGTTCTATTCAGTTCATTCGCTGCCCGACTTCTGGCAGACCGTGTCGCACCTGAACCCGTTCTTCTACATGGTCGACGGTTTCAGGTACGGCTTTTTCGGCGCTTCCGATGTCGACCCGCGGGTCAGCCTCGTCATCGTGACGTTGGCACTTGCCGGTCTGGCGACCCTGGCGATGCGTATGCTGGCCTCCGGGTACAAGCTGCGCAACTAGGCGAGCCGGCCATCCGGATACGCACTTCCACCGCAGAGATCCAATGCCATGGTTCAACCGGAAGACGTCAAGAACTACATCGCGGCCGGCCTCGAGTGCGATGTCCTCGAAGTGGCGGGCGATGGCCAGCATTTCGAGGCGCTGATCGTTTCGAAGGCCTTCGAGAACAAACGCCTGGTGCAGCGCCACCAGATCGTCTATGCCGCGCTCGGCGACCGCATGCGCGCCGAAATCCATGCCCTGTCGATGAAGACCCTGACGCCCGACGAGCACAGCCGCCCCGCCTGATGGACAGTCTTCGTATCACCGGCGGGACGCGGTTGGCCGGCGAGGTCGAGGTGTCCGGCGCGAAGAACGCGGCGCTGCCGATCATGTGTGCCACGCTGCTCGTTCCTGGCGCAGTCCATCTGGGCAACGTGCCGTCCTTGCGCGACGTTTCGACCACGGCGCAACTGCTGCGCAAGCTCGGCGTGAAGGTATCGGTCACGGGCCAGCAGGTCGACATCGATGCCTCGTCGGTCGCGTCGACCGAGGCGCCCTACGAGCTCGTCAAGACGATGCGCGCGTCGATCCTGGTGCTCGGACCGCTGCTGGCGAGGTTCGGCGAGGCACGTGTGTCGCTGCCTGGTGGCTGCGCGATCGGCCAGCGGCCTGTCGACCAGCACATCAAGGGTCTGCGTGCGATGGGCGCCCGCATCGACATCGAGCACGGCTACATCAATGCCCGGGCGCAACGACTGCAAGGCGTGCGGCTGATGCCCGACATGGTGACCGTCACCGGCACCGAAAACCTGTTGATGGCCGCCACGCTCGCCGAAGGCGAGACGATCATCGAAAATGCAGCGCGCGAGCCCGAAGTGGTCGACCTCGCCGATGCGTTGACGGCAATGGGTGCGCGCATCTCGGGCGCCGGATCGGCACGCATCGTCGTCGAGGGTGTCCGCGCGTTGCATGGCTGCGAGT
>JBGSTN010000930.1:0-5198 GCA_041736455.1 Burkholderiaceae bacterium
CGGACGTGCGCGCCAACACCACACGGGCCTGGCCGGACGGTGCGGCGAGCGGCCCGGGCGCGGCCTACGCACTGGTCGGGCACAAGTATTTCGTGTCAGCCCCGATGTGCGATGCCTTTCTCGTGCTGGCGCAGGCGCCGGGCGGCCTGAGCTGCTTTCTGCTGCCACGCTGGCGACCGGACGGCACGAAGAATCCGCTGCACCTGCTGCGCCTGAAGCGCAAGATGGGCAACGTCTCCAATGCCAGCAGCGAAACCGAGCTGCGCGGCGCCCTCGCCTGGATGGTCGGCGAGGAAGGACGCGGTGTGCGAACGATCATCGAGATGGTGGCGATGACACGCTTCGACTGCATGATCGGTTCCACCGCCGGGCAGCGCGCTGCGGTGTCGCAGGCACTGCACCACTGCAGCGTCCGTTGCGCGTTCGGTCGCGTGCTGAACGAGCAGCCGCTGATGCGCAACGTGCTCGCCGACCTCGTGCTCGAGCACGAGGGCTCGCTCGCACTGACGATGCGGCTGGCCCGCGCGATGGACCACCGCGACGAAGCTCACGAAGATGCCCTCGTGCGCCTCGTCACCGCAGTCGGAAAATACTGGATCTGCAAACGCACGCCACAGCACGCGTTCGAGGCGATGGAATGCATCGGCGGCAGCGGCGTGATGGAAGACAGCCCGTTCCCTCGCCTCTACCGCGAGGCACCGGTCAATGCGATCTGGGAAGGCAGCGGCAACGTGCAGTGCCTCGACGTGCTCCGTGCAATGCAGAAGTCGCCCGCCGTGGTCGCCGAGTTCTTCGACGAACTGGCGCGCGCCCGCGGCGGCAACGCGGCACTCGATCGCTGGGTCGCATCACTGCACGGACAATTCAACGACCTTGCCGATCTGGAGTTCCGTGCCCGCGAGGTCGTCGATCACATGGCGCTGGCGATCCAGGCGGCACTGCTGGTGCAGCATGCACCGCCCGCCGTCGCGGATGCGTTCTGCGCGTCGCGACTGGAGGGTGTCGGTCATCGGCAATTCGGCACACTGCCCCGTGGCGTGGACTGCGCCGCGATCATCGAGCGCGCGACACCCAGGCGTTGACGGCGTCGATCCAGCCATACAGGACTTGCCATGGCACCGGTTTCGGCCGACAGTTCGGTTTCATCGAGCAAACCAGCCTCGAGCAACCACCAGCGTTGATCTTCTGCCATGTACGTTCCGACTCAATTCGCCCAGACTCGACCCGAAGAATTGCATCGGATCATTCGCGCGCACCCGTTGGGCACGCTGGTGACTACCGGGCCCGCGGGCCCGGACGCCGACCATATTCCGTTCGAGTTCGATCCCGCCGCAGGGCCGTCGGGCTTGCTTTCGGCACACGTGGCGCGCGCGAACCCGGTGTGGCAGCGTTGTGCTTCAGGGGCGCCCGTGCTGGTGATCTTTCGCGGCGCCGAAGCCTATGTATCACCCAACTGGTACCCGAGCAAACACGAAGCACACCGCCAGGTGCCGACCTGGAACTACGAAGTGGTTCACGCGCACGGCACGCCCACGGTGCGCGATGACGAACGCTACGTGCGGGGACTCCTCGCGCGGCTCACCCGCGAGCACGAAGCCATCGAACCGAAACCCTGGAAGATGGGCGACTCCGCACCCGAGTTCATCGATTCGTTGCTGCCTCATATCGTCGGCATCGAGATCATGATCACGTCGCTGACCGGCAAGTCGAAACTCAGCCAGAACAAGGAAGATCGAGACCGCCTCAACGCGGCGCAGACACTTGCCGAGCGCGGGCGCGACGAACTGGCCACGGTGATGCGCAAGGCGTGTTGACAGGACCAGGCAGCGCGATACGACGAGCAGATCTCCAGGCGCGGCAACCCGATACATCGCGAGCAGGACGGCCGGTCGAAGCGAAGCACAAGAATGTTCCGACCCTTCGATCGAGCCCGGATGGGGCCTTGACGGCCGGCAAGCATCGCGGGGTCGAGATCGCCGCCGTTCGGCCGTGATCGACTATCACTACCGAACGGTCCTGCCACACTTTCCCGCGGCTGGCGATCCCTGCCACTTCAACTCGTGCAAAGCGGCGGCGCTATGGATCAACGCATCTCATAGGCACCGATGTCCGGTGCATCACCCAGCGGACGAGGCGCGCCGAACAACGCACGCGGAAAGGTCAGATTCCAATCACCCGCATCGATCGCCGGACTCGAGTCGCTGACGCGGAAATCGTTCTCGTCGGCATTCAGGAACTCCGGATCCATACCGACGAGGTTCGAATCGGAATCGCCGTCGAAGCCGTTGCCACCCGAGACAAGATTGTTCCTGATGGTTTCCGAATCGCTGTTGTACCGCGTCACCACCGGTCGGTCATCGCGCGCAACCAGAATGTTGTTCTCGACGCGGATGTCCGACGCACTGGAGATCACGATCTCGCCCTCGGGTGTCGCTTCCTGGATCGAGTTCTGATAGGTCGTGTTGTTGACCACGTCGACATGATCGCTGGAGAAGATGTTGACTGCACGTCCGCCGTTACCGTAGATCAGGTTGCTGTCGATCAGCGTGCGTCCCCGGTAGGTTCCGCCCTGCTGTTCGCCGCTCAGGCTCTGGGTATGCCGCCCGTCATCGATGATGATCCCGTTGCCGTCGGAGATCACACCGAAAAACGCGGAGGCGACCTTGTTGAACGTGTCGGTGATCAGATTGCCGCGCACGATGAACTTGTACGCATCGGATCCGTCGGTATCCCAGTTCTGGTACATCGAGATCCCGCTGTTGCCGTACGGCGACCAATAGGCATTGCCCGAGATCACGTTGTTCTCGATCAGCACGTAGTCGACCTTGTCGGTGTTGATGCCCGCACCGCTGTTCTTGATGATCTCGTTGCCTCGGATCACGATATGCGTGGGATGCACGCCGGGGTTGTTCCACGGTACGCCGACCGCTATGCCGATACCGCTGGTCTTCGGATTGTCCATGTTCCAGGCCTCGGACTGCGCCTCGTCGTACGACACCTGGTCACGAGTACCCTCGATCACGAACCCCTCGACCAGCACGTAGGACGCCGACACCTTGATGCCCGAAACGTTGGCATTCGCGATCACCGGCGCTTCGCCAGGGTAGCCCTTCAGGGATATCCATGCGTCGGCGCGGCCCGAGTTGTTGATCGAGACGACGTCACCACGCGAATAGTCGTATGAATAATATCCACCACGGACCAGCACCGTGTCGCCTGGTTGCGCACGGTCGACAGCCGACTGTATCGACCGCATCGGCTCCGATTCGTCCAGGCCATCGTTGCCGTCCGAGCCGTCGTTGGAGACATAGATCGTCCGACCGTTGCTGACCACATTGAATTCGCCCAGGTCACTCGAGGCGGCACTCGAATCATCGGCAAGCGCAGAGAATTGTTCGTAGGTGGAATTGCCGACGTTCGGTACGTCCTTGACGGAATGCTGGACGACCCTTGCCGACGAGGCGGTGTCGCCACCGCCGCCACCGCATCCGGCCAGCACGATGGAACAGGCGAGTGCGCTGAAGACGAAGGTGCGGCTACGCACATTGCACGTGCTGCGCTCGAGCGCAACGACTTGACCGCCAATGGGCGCGGCGACGAGATATCTGCCTTCCTGAATTATCACTGTGATTTTCCTTATTGGATCGACGAGAGACCGACTCGTTTGTCTGACCGCAGGGTCGACTACCTCCTCGGAGGAGGTTTCCGTCCATCACGAACTTTCGACAACACCGTCGCTGGAGGTTGGTACCGCATGACGGAAGTACCGTATTACGGCAGCGCAGTTTATCCACCCGAAAATCACCGAATGACTCGACGACGGTGGAACGTCACAAAACGAAATGCAATTTGGGCAGCCATGTAAGAGGCGGTGTCGCCGCGCATCTCGAATTACAGCCCGTCTCGTGCGGCGCAGGGCTCCACATGGCGACGGATCAAGGCGTCGCGGCTGCTCGAATCAGGGGATTCTGGCGGGCCTTGAATGAAGGCAATGCTTACAAATGTTTGAACATTGACGAATTTCCGTCGATGATTGCCAACAGGCATCGCCGCAGCAGGCCACGAATGCGGGTTTCAAATCGTATCGATGCGTGATGGAAAGCAATGACATCAGGCGAACGAGCCGCCACCGACGATACGTGCGCGGGAAACATTTTCTGCGCGGGGAACATCTTCCGCAATGCCGGGTGCCGACGGATGCTGCAGCGCGGCACGATCAGCGGTGCCGCCGATGCACCGCCTGCAGGATGCCGCGCAGAATCTCGATCGGTGCCGGCGGACACCCTGGCACGGTCACGTCGACCGGGATCACGTTCGCCACGCGCCCGCAACTCGCATAGCTCTCGCCGAAGATGCCACCGGTACAACCACAATCACCGACTGCCACCACGAGCTTGGGTTCCGGCGTCGCATGCAAGGTCCTGCGCAGCGCCTCTTCCATGTGTCGCGACACCGGCCCCGTCACGAGCAGCATGTCGGCGTGACGCGGACTCGCGACGAACCGGATGCCGAGTCCCTCGATGTTGTAGTAGGGATTGTTGAGGGCATGAATCTCGAGTTCGCAGCCATTGCACGAACCCGCATCGACATGGCGGATCGCCAGGGCCTCGCCGAGGATGTCGAGGATGTCCTGGTGGATTCGATGGACGAGCCTATCGTCGCATTCATCGAGCGGCGGTGGCGGCTCGGTGACGATGCCGGTGCGGACGATCTGCTTGAGGATATGCCACATCAGAGGTCGTGTCCCGAATAGCTCAAGTTGAACGACTTGTTGATCAGCGGAAAGTCCGGAACGATATTGCCGATGACTGCGTGCTCCAGTACCGGCCAGTTCTGCCACGACGGGTCGTGACAATGACAACGCACGATGCGGCGTCTATCGTCGATCTCCAGCGCCACCAGGATCTCGCCGCGCCAGCCTTCTACCCAGCCCGCACCTGTGGACGGCGCGGCCGGTGGAACCAGCGGGAGGCAGGCCCCTTTCGAATCCTGCGGCAGTTCGCTGCAGATCATGCGGATCAGACGCAGCGACTCGAACACCTCGTCGAAGCGCACGGCCACCCGGGCCGCGACATCACCCAGGGTGCTGCTGGACTTCGCGACATGCAACCCGTCGTAGGGTTGCCAGTCGTGGTCACAGCGCAGGTCGAAGGCCTGATCACTGGCGCGGCCCGCCAGGCCTGTCAGGCCGAGTTGCG
>JBGSTN010000953.1:0-4122 GCA_041736455.1 Burkholderiaceae bacterium
CCTCGCACCGGGTCGCCGCCGGATGACGGTGGCGACGGACGCGGCGCGCGCAAGGGCCGATGGCGAAAACGGATGCGACGGACCGCTCCGCGAGAGGTCCGCGAAGACTACCCGCTCAGATCCGAGCAAGGCCCGCGGCGACTACTGGAAGAAGGTCTTGACGCGATCCATCCAGCTCTTCGATTGCGGGCTGTGCTTCATGTCCGACAGCGATTCGTCGAGCTCGCGCAGCAACTGCTTCTGCCGCTCGTTGAGGCGAACCGGTGTCTCGACGATCACGTGAGCGTACAGATCGCCGGGTACCGATGAACGCAGGCCCTTGAGGCCCTTGCCACGAAGGCGGAAGGTCTTGCCGGTCTGGGTGCCTTCGGGCAGATCGATCTCGGCACTCCCGCCCAGCGTAGGCACCTGCACGATGCCGCCCAGCGTTGCCTTGGTGATCGAGATCGGTATCTCGCAGTGCAGGTCGTCGGCCTCGCGCTGAAAGACGTCGTGCGCCTTGATCCGGACTTCGACGTAGAGATCGCCGGGCGGGCCGCCATTCATGCCGGGTTCGCCATTGCCAGCCGAGCGAATGCGCATGCCATCCTCGATGCCTGCCGGAATCTTGACCTCCAGCGTCTTCTGCCGCTTGACGCGTCCGAGACCTTCGCAGTCCTTGCAGGGATCGGTGATCGTCTTGCCGGACCCGCTGCAACTCGGACAGGTCTGCTGGATGGAAAAGAACCCCTGCTGCATCCGGACGTTGCCCTGGCCATTGCAGGTCGTGCAGGTCACCGGCTTGGTGCCTGCCTTCGCGCCGGTGCCCTTGCAGGTCTTGCAGCCATCCCAACTCGGCACTCGGATCTCGGTCGTGTAGCCGCGCGCCGCCTGCTCCAGCGTGATCTCCATCGCATAGCGAAGGTCACTGCCTCGATAGACGTTCGTGCGGCCACCGCCACCACCGCCGCCGCGATTGCCGAAGATGTCGCCGAAGATGTCGCCGAAGACATCGGAGAAGCCTTGCGGGCCACCGCCTCCGAAGCCCCCCGGCCCGCCCTGCTCGACTCCGGCGTGACCGAACCGATCATAAGCCTCGCGCTTGCGCACGTCCTCCAGCGTTTCGTAGGCTTCCTTGATCTCCTTGAACTTGCCTTCCGCCTCCTGGTCGCCCGGATTGCGATCAGGGTGATGCTTCATCGCAAGTTTGCGGTATGCCTTCTTCAGTTCTTCGGGGGTGGCATTTCTCGCCACGCCCAGAACTTCGTAAAAATCACGTTTGGCCATTCGGCTTTCTACCCGTTCGTCAAACAAAGGCCGGTCGCAGTCTTTCGACCGCGACCGGCATCATGCCGATCTTTGCAGTACCTTCATCCGGTTCGACGATGCACCGACAGGCAACGTCTCATCGGACTCAGGCCTCGCGTTTGACTTCCTTGAAGTCGGCATCCACGACATCATCATCGCCCGCGGTGGTCGCCTCGGCCTTCGCCGACGACTGACCGTCGGCACCGGGCTGACCTGCCGCGCCACCCGCGTCGGCATACATCTTCTCGCCGAGCTTCTGCGAAGCGGCCATCAGCTCCTGCGTCTTGGTCTCGATCGCATCCTTGTCGTCGCCCTTCAAGGCCGCTTCGAGCGCCGTCATCGCGGCGGTGATCTTGCCTTTCTCGGCGGCATCGACCTTGTCGCCATGCTCGTCGACCGACTTCTTCACCGAGTGCAGCATCGCCTCGGCCTGATTGCGCGCATTGGCGAGTTCGACGCGCTTGTGATCTTCCTCGGCGTTGACTTCGGCGTCCTTGACCATCTGCTCGACTTCGGCATCCGACAGACCGGACGATGCCTTGATCGTGATCTTGTTTTCCTTGTTCGTCGCCTTGTCCTTCGCCGACACATGCAGGATGCCGTTGGCGTCGATGTCGAACGTCACCTCGACCTGCGGCGTACCCCGCGGCGACGGTGGAATGCCCTCGAGATTGAATTCGCCCAGCGCCTTGTTGCCCGATGCCAGCTCGCGCTCACCTTGATAGACCTTGATCGTCACCGCCGGCTGATTGTCTTCGGCCGTCGAGAACACCTGCGCATACTTGGTTGGAATCGTGGTGTTGCGCTTGATCATCGTGGTCATCACGCCACCGAGCGTTTCGATGCCAAGGCTGAGCGGGGTCACGTCGAGCAGCAGCACGTCCTGGCGATCTCCGGACAACACCGCGCCCTGCACCGCCGCACCCACGGCCACCGCCTCGTCGGCATTGACGTCACGGCGCGGATCACGGCCGAAGAACGACTTGACCTGCTCGAGCACCTTGGGCATGCGTGTCATGCCGCCGACGAGAATCACGTCGTTGATCTCACCCGCTTTCAGGCCCGCATCCTTCAGCGCGAGCTTGCACGGCTCGATCGTGCGCGAGATCAGCTCGTCCACCAGCGACTCGAACTTGGCCCGGGTGATCTTCATGTTCAGATGCTTCGGACCCGACGCATCGGCCGTGATGTAAGGCAGATTGAATTCGGTCTGCTGGCTCGACGACAACTCGATCTTCGCCTTCTCGGCCGCTTCTTTCAGCCGCTGCAGCGCGAGCACGTCCTTGGCGAGGTCGACGCCCTGGTCCTTCTTGAACTCCGCGATCACGTAGTCGATGATGCGCTGGTCGAAATCTTCGCCGCCAAGGAACGTGTCGCCGTTGGTCGACAACACTTCGAACTGCTTCTCGCCGTCGACGTCGGCGATCTCGATGATCGAGATATCGAACGTACCGCCACCCAGGTCATAGACGGCGATCTTGCGATCGGCCTTGCTTTCCTTGTCGAGGCCGAACGCCAGCGCAGCCGCAGTCGGCTCGTTGATGATGCGCTTGACTTCCAGACCCGCGATTCGGCCGGCATCCTTGGTGGCCTGACGCTGGCTGTCGTTGAAATAGGCCGGGACGGTGATGACCGCTTCCGTGACCTCTTCGCCGAGGTAGTCTTCGGCGGTCTTCTTCATCTTGCGCAGCACTTCGGCCGACACCTGCGGGGGCGCCAGCTTGTCGCCGCGCACGCCGACCCACGCGTCGCCGTTATCGGCCTTGACGATCTGATAAGGCATCAGGTTGATGTCCTTCTGGACCGCATCTTCGGAGAACTTGCGGCCGATCAGGCGCTTGACCGCGTAAAGGGTGTTACGAGGATTCGTGACCGCCTGCCGCTTGGCCGGCGCGCCCACGAGGATCTCGCCATCTTCCATATAGGCGACGATCGACGGTGTCGTGCGTGCTCCTTCGGAGTTCTCGATGACCTTGGGCTTGTCGCCTTCGAGGATTGCGACGCACGAATTCGTCGTTCCGAGGTCGATACCGATGATTCTGCCCATTGCTTGAATTCCTTGCGAAGTGCCCGTTGACGGGCTGGTTCAAATGAGATGATTGAGAGTTGGATGCGGGGTCGGGGTTTTTCAAGACCCGCCGACCGCCGCTCGGCCCGTCGACCGGATCGCCGGGAAGCCATCGCCCGGCCACGGGGAGAGCCGCGTGATGCGCTATCCCTGGACGACCATCACGAGCGCCGGACGCAGCACCCGGTCGTTGATCAGGTAGCCTTTCTGCAGCACAGACGCCACGTGATTGACCGGCACGGGCGGATTGACCGAAGCGGCCGGAACCATCGAGATCGCCTGATGCCGGTTCGGATCGAACTTTTCGCCGACCGGGTCGATCGCCTGCAGCTTGTTCTTGTCGAAAGCTGTCTGGATCTGGCGCAATGTCGCCTCCGATCCTTCGAGCAGCGCATCGACCGTCGGGGATTCGACCTTCAACGCCATCTCGAGGCTGTCGACGACCGGCAGCATGGCCTCGGCGAACGATTCAACGGAGAACTTGTAGGCCTTGGCCACGTCTTCGCTTGCCCGGCGACGAACATTCTCCATTTCGGCCAACGCCCGAACCTGGCGCTCGCGCGCATCGGCAAGCTCGGCTTTCAGCGACGCCACCTCCGCGGCCAGATTGGTGATTTCGGCCTGCTGGTCGGCGAACAGTGCCTCGCCGAACGGCTGACCATCGGTATCGCCGAGCGCAGACCAGTCGTCGGCGGGCATCTCGTCCTCGACGTTCGCAACCTTGGGCTGCCCCGCGATCGAGTCGCCGGGTGCCGAAGTGGATGCCG
>JBGSTN010000987.1:0-1731 GCA_041736455.1 Burkholderiaceae bacterium
TCAGCTTGCACCACGTTGCCGCGCTGTATCAGGGAGAACACCGCGCCATCCCGGTAGGTGCTCTCGCCCCGGCCGAACGACTCTGCCGTGACCTGACGGCGAATGGCCGCTTCGCTGAGGGGTGGGATCCTCACTAGACAATATCCTCCTGCCCGATCAGGCCGGCTTCGCGCAAACCCCTCATCAGCGCGCCCACCGTACGGCGCCTGATCGGCTCTCCTTGGGGCACGTCGCTGAGCACACCCAGCCGCTGCTTCAGCGCCAGGGAAAGATGCGGCTCTCCCCTTGCCAGTCGCAGCAGGAAAGCGTCCCGTTCTTCTGCCGGAAGCCGGACGATTGCCCGGCGCAGGTCGTCGTCGGAGCCTCCCTCATCCAGTACGCAGCTCGGTTCTGCCGCTGCTTGGACCAGGTCTTCGTCGAGACCGAACAACGCGATGAAGCTCTCCAGAGCTGGTGACAACGTCCGCAATCCAGGCGGTACCGGCGGCTCTTGCGTATCCCCATCCACGCTATGTGCGAGTGTCACACCCTTGAGCCAGGCCAGGTAGAGCAGGCGATAGTCCTGTTGTAGAAGTGCATCTCTCAGGCCCACCAGGGAATCCAGCCAACCTTCACCCTCAACCCAGCCGAAGCCTTCTTCCTCATACAACCGAATATCCAGAACAACGTACTCGCCCTGGGTATGAACACCGACGGCATCGGAAGGATGGGCTTGTGTCACAACGTTGTACTGCTGCAATTTCGCTACACTTACGAGCGCTTTGGGAAAGCGGAACATCAGTTGACGGCTGCCCCAGTTAGCCAGGTAGAGCATGGCGTCATAGTAGTCCACCAACACGTCTTCCGCACGGCGGGGAAAACCACCGCCAAAGCTGTAGGTGAACACGGCCCGTCGGGGATGGGGCTCCACGCGACTGGATAGCAGCGCCACAGCTCGTTGCTCCTCCGGCGTCAACGGGCGGTCGATGGCCTGGAACTCGTAGTACTGGTATTCGCTCACATCCTTCCTCCGGAGTTCCAGGGCTTGTCGCTATCGCTACGCACCAACAGCACTGCCTGCATCTCAGCACCATCTCCCGGTACCAGTCGACCAAGTCACCACTGCCCGCAACAGTAGCGACCATACACACTAGTGGCCTACGGTTCGCTCATGGCAAGCTGTCAGAAAACACAAAGAGCCCTCTATTCCCAGAGAGCACTTGATGCCCCATAAGGGGTTACTATAGGCGCGAACAACGGCCTATTGGCGCGATTCCTTCCATCACCCCCCCCGATCATGTTTGGTGCGATCGAGGAGACGGACGAAGAAGCGACCGAACTTGCCGGAACTGGCGAGTTGCACCTTCAGGCGAGTGACGTCAGCTTGCTTATCCGCTTCGGTGGGCACACGGTCATGAAACGGAATAGCAGCCTGCTGCGACAGCCACCGGCCCAAACATCGTGGTTCGGTCGGGTCATGAATCGAGTGCGTAATCCTGATCTTCCCGGGCATCTTTTCAGCACGCGTGAAGGGCGATGGTGACAACTCAATCGCATTGAGATGATACCATGCGTCATTGTCGCTGTCGCGAGATTCCGTCAGTTCCAACGCCCGGGCTTGGCAGAGTTCCGTCACTTCGTCGGCGAACCGGCGTTGCTGAACCAGAATGCCGTACTCGATCCGCCATTCTTTCCGGCCCCGAAACATCCAGCGCGTTTGCCGGGCGAGCCACGCGGCCAACACGGTCAGCA
>JBGSTN010001005.1:0-5176 GCA_041736455.1 Burkholderiaceae bacterium
CCTTCGTAGCGGATCACCACGACGTGCCCGGGCTGGACTGCGCCGCCAGCAATGCCCTGCGCCGCGGCGTTCTCGCTTTCGAAGACGATGGCCTTGCCCTTGAAACGCAGGATGCGGGCGTCGACCCCGGCGGTCTTGACCACGCACCCGTCGGGCGACAGGTTGCCGCGCAGGACCGCCAGCCCGCCATCCCGAGAATACGCATGGGCCCCGTCGCGGATGCAGCCATTGCTGCGGTCCAGATCGAGATCCGGGTAACGCTGATCCTGCGAGAATGCCGTCTGGCTGGGCACGCCCCCAGGGGCGGCACGGAAGAAACGGACGACGTCTGCATCGGGACTGGATCGAATGTCCCATCTGGCCAAGGTCTCGCGCAGGCTGGGCGAATGAACGCTGGGCGCATCGAGATCGAGCAGATCAAGCCGCGCAAGTTCTCCCAGAATGCCGACCACACCGCCCGCCCGATGAACGTCCTCCACATGCCACAGCGGCGACGACGGCGACACCTTGCACAGGTGCGGCGTCTTGCGCGAGATGCGATCGATGTCAGCCAGCGTGAAGTCGACTTGGCCCTCGTGCGCCGCGGCCAGCAGGTGCAGCACCGTATTGGTGGAACCACCCATCGCGACATCCATCCGCATCGCGTTCTCGAACGCACTCCGGTCCGCGATCGCGCGTGGCAGCAGGGACGCGTCGTCGTCGCGGTAGTAGCGACGACACAGATCGACGATCAGCCGCGCCGCACCCAGGAACAGATCCCGGCGATCCGCATGCGTGGCCACCACCGTGCCGTTGCCGGGCAGGGCCAGTCCCAGTGCCTCGGTCAGGCAGTTCATCGAGTTGGCGGTGAACATGCCCGCGCAGGACCCGCACGTCGGGCAGGCCGATCGCTCCAGCTCGCCGATTTCAGCATCGACGGCATCGGGCCTGCCCGAGGCGACCAGCGCGGACACGGCATCGACCTTCAATGGCTTGCCGGCACGGATGACCTTGCCTGCCTCCATCGGTCCTCCGGAAACGAAGACAGTGGGCAGGTTCAGGCGCATCGCGGCCATCAGCATGCCGGGGGTGATCTTGTCGCAGTTGGAAATGCAGACCAGCGCGTCGGCGCAATGCGCGTTGACCATGTACTCGATCGAGTCTGCGATCAGATCACGCGAGGGCAACGAGTAGAGCATCCCGTCGTGACCCATCGCGATGCCGTCGTCGATTGCGATGGTGTTGAGTTCACGCGCCACGCCGCCAACCGCTTCGATTTCGCGCGCGACCAGCTGGCCCATGTCCTTCAGGTGCACATGGCCGGGCACGAACTGGGTGAACGAATTGGCCACCGCGACGATCGGCTTGTCGAAGTCGCCGTCCTTCATGCCTGTGGCGCGCCACAGCATCCGCGAAGTCGTGGCCTCGCGGCCCTGGGTCACCTTGCTCGATCGAAGCGCGGGCATCCTTGTCTCCTCTTTTGGGGCGTACCGCGTAATGATCGCATACCAGCGGCATAGCCAGATGACCCCATCAAGGAGCCGATCCCCAGGCGCTCCTTCGACGCGTGGACGATGGGGTTCTACAGGGCTTCGCGCGAAGAACTGGCCGGCTTGTCGGGCGTCAACGATTTCTTCGCCAAGGATCGTCATGTCGAGTGTATCGATGCCGGCCGCGCAAAGAAGTTGCTGGCTGCCTTCCGTGATTGCCGTTGGCGAAAGAAACTCGCCGTCGCTCGCCAGACATCGTCCGCTTGATGGAAATGCAGCTGCCATTCGATACGATGTGCGACGACGCGCAGCATGTCGTTTCTGCTCGTGTGCCTCCCTACTCGTATGCATTCCAGCCGATCGTCGATGTCGTCTCGCGTGAGATCTTTCCGTACGAGGCATTGATCCGTGGGCGGCAGAACGAGCCCGCGTTGCTCGTTCTCGCGAGCGTACCCGAGTACGCCTGGTTCTCCGAATGCGGCATCCGCCTGTTCCAGGGATACCTCTTCGCAAAGCCCGGATTCGAAAGCCTGCCTGAAGCGCACTTCCCGGACTGCGTTTGACGCCCGGATGTTGCCCGGCGCGAAGTGGAACTGGCCGGTTTCAACTGATCAATTGGAAAAAGGGTTCTGCCTGCCCCGAATCGGGAACCGTTCGTCGGGTAGGGCACAGAACGCGTTGTTTCAATACAAGCCGCAATCGTTCTTGACATTCCCGGCCTGAAACTTCGCCTTTACCGAACCAATAGATCGAATCGTCAAATGGCGCGAACATGGCTGATCGTTATCGTTGCCTTGCTTGGTCTGGGTGGACTGCTGACCGTCGACCTGACCGATCGCCATGCCGAAATCGCGTTGCAGGAGGAGCAGCGGCTCGTTTCGATCGTGTCGACCCTCGATACCAACCTTGGCGAACAATTTCGCGCATCGTCCCGAATGCTCGATCTCCTCGCCCAGGACGCTTCGGCACTCCTCGATGAGAACGATGGCGTCGCCCGCCTGAACCAAAGGATGGACTTGTTGAGCGAATCCGTCGTTGGCATTCACACCATTGTCCTCGTGAACGCCGACGGAGACGTCCGTTCGAGCAATCGTGATGAGTTGATCGGTCAGAACCTCCGGCATAGCGAACGTCATGAAACGATGCTGGCAGGTCGTGACGCTCGCGTTCTGCATGTGTCAGAACCGTTTGCCACGCCGTCGGGCATCTTCACCATTGATCTGGCCAAAGCGATTCACGATTCCAATGGGGAGTTCGGCGGCTATCTGCTCGCAGTGCTGACACCCGAATACTTCAGCGTCTTGATGAAGTCGCTGGTGTACGCGCCGGACATGCGCCTTTCCGTCATTCACGGCGATGGCAAGATCATCTACAGCACCCAGTCTTCTCCCGACATCCGGGGAATCGACCTCGCGCGCAAGCCCCTGTCCTTGTTCAATCGTCATAAGGCTGCCGGGGGGCCGAGCACTTTCCTGATCGACAACGATGCCGCGACGAACGACCTGCGGTTCGTCGCCTTCCGAACGGTTTCCCTCGCCGGTGTGATGGCCGACAAGTTGCTGATGGTTGCGGTCAGCCGCAATGCCTCCGCATTGTTCGCGCAATGGCAAACGATGTTTTTCCAAGTCACGGGTTTGTTCATCGCCACGGCGATTGCGCTCTGTGTCGGTTGCGTCGCCTATTCCCGTCGCAATGCGGCGTACCAATTCGCCGTCGCACAAAACGAGCGGGTTCGACAGCGGGCAGAGTTCCTCGCTCAGAGTGAACGATTCATCAGAACCATCACGGATTCGATGCCTGGGCCGGTTGCCTACTTCGACACGACATTGCGCTGCTGCTTCGCCAACAAGGCGGTCTGCGATTGGTATCAAACGTATCCGAATTCCTTGGTCGGAACGACCTTGGAAAAAATGCTGGGCAAGTCACTCTATTTGAGGAACAAACCCCATATCGACGCAGTGCTTTCGGGGAGGCGTCAGTTGTTCGAACGCGTGTTCACCAAGCGGGACGGTTCCCTTGGCCATGAATTGACGAGCTACCTGCCGGACATCAACGAATGTGGGCAGATCAATGGTTTCATCTTCCTGGCCACCGACATCAGGGCTCTCCGGCTCGCTCAAACAAGCGCAAAGGTCGCTGCGAGTGTGTTCGAAAACACGGCGGACGGCATCATGGTCACCGACGGCAAGGGGATCATCCTTTCGGTCAATCCGGCATTCACGGCCATTACCGGCTATCCGGCTCACGAGGCGGTCGGCCGTACGCCTCGTCTTCTCCGCTCCAGTGTGCATGAACAAGTGTTTCATAAAACCGTATGGCAGCAGATTGCCGAACGCGGAGAGTGGAAGGGGGAAGTATGGAACCGCCGCAAGAATGGCGAAGTGTTCCCGATGCGACAGGCCATCACGCGACTACCTGACGACGACGCGCAGTCAGGGCGGTACATCTCCGTGTTCTACGACATCACAGACTCCTGGCAACAGAACGAGCGGTATCGGCATCTCGCGTTCCATGATGCGTTGACCGACCTGCCGAACCGTGCACTCCTGGTCGAACGGCTCAATCGACACATCGTGATGGCCGAACGGGAGCCCCGCCGTCTGGCCGTACTATTCCTCGACCTCGACGGATTCAAGGGGGTCAATGACACGCTCGGCCACGCTGTCGGCGACGAATTGCTCAAGGTGGTCGCAAACAGACTGCTCGCGTTGCTGCGCCAGACCGACACCGTGGCCCGCCTGGGTGGCGACGAATTCGTCGTGCTGCTCGATAATCCGTCGAATCTGCAGGAAGTGCTGTCCGTCGCCGACCGGATCATCGCCGCCGTCAATGCTCCGATGGAATTCGACGGCGGAGATCCCGTCAATGCGATTCTCGGCGTTTCCATCGGCATCGCGATGTACCCGGAACATGCCCTTTCATCCGCAGAATTGGTCGGGCTGGCCGACGCAACGATGTATCGAGCCAAACAGGATGGCAGAAACACGTGGCGGTTTGC
Source organism: Burkholderiaceae bacterium (assembly GCA_041736455.1). Classification (GTDB taxonomy): domain Bacteria; phylum Pseudomonadota; class Gammaproteobacteria; order Burkholderiales; family Burkholderiaceae_E; genus JAUIAI01. Next base: position 4,468 of record JBGSTN010001005.1, read on the forward strand.
CGATGGAATGATCGAAACGGTCTGATTGGCTGCATCCCGACCATTCCGACAGCGGATCGGGCCGGTCGACATCGATTGCCCGGTGCCCCGGGGAACAAGCCGTCGCGGCGGGGCGGCAAGCCGGATCGCCCGACCGTCCAGACGAAGAGACTCGACCACCTTTGCGCCGCGTCAGAGAGGAAGTTTCACGATTCGACCGCCAAACAGCGATAATCGGATTGTTCATTTCCATTCAATGGCGAGGAGAAAAATCTTGAGCAAACGAGATGTGGTGGTACTGGGGGCAGCCCGGTCGGCGATCGGCACTTTCGGCGGGGCACTGGCGGACACCGAACCGGCCGAGCTGGCGGGCCTCGTGATGAAGGAAGCCGTCAAGCGTTCGGGCGTCGACCCGAAGGTGATCAACTACGTGACGGTGGGCAACACCATCCCTACGGAGAGCCGGTTCCCCTACGTGGCCCGGGTGGCAGCCATCCAGGCCGGCCTCCCGATGGAAAGCGTGGCCATGTCGGTAGGCCGACTTTGCGCATCCGGACTGCAGGGCATCGTGACGACGGCGCAGAACATCCTGCTGGGCGATGCCGACTACGGCATCGGCGGTGGCGTGGAGGTCATGAGCCGCGGTGGCTATCTGTCGCCCGCGATGCGCAGCGGCGCGCGCATGGGCGATACCAAGCTGATCGACATGATGGTCGCTACGCTGACCGAC
>JBGSTN010001046.1:0-2000 GCA_041736455.1 Burkholderiaceae bacterium
TCGAGCCTGGGCTGCAGTTCGACGAGTTGCGCGTCGAGTTCGCGCAGTCGCACCGCGTCGCCCGGCAAGTTCACCGCATTGCCCGAGCGGTCTTCCTCGTCGACAGCGAGCTTCGGCGTCGAGGACATGTCGCCGGGTTGCGAGCCATCGCTCGGCGAATCGATGACTTCACGGGCCGCCTGCAACCATGTTTGCGAAACCTTTCGTGCCGTGTCTGCCGAACGCGCGGCGTACGACACATCGAACTCGCCCGGCGTCCCGGTCGGCACGATCGCGAAGTGACGGCGGAACGCGACCAGTGGATCGATCGGACGCGGATCGATCGGATCGACGAGATCGGGGTCGACACGACGCAATACGCGCGCGATGATCTGGTCGTCGTTGAGCAGGGAGGCCGCCCGTGCCGGATCGATCTCACCAGTGTCGACGGCTGTCAGCTGCACGCGAGCAACCGCGTTGTAGCGGGACGGCAAAAGCAATACGACAATCGCGCCGGCAAGGCCAATCAGCAGTGCAGCCAGAAGGCCGCGATATCGGTTTTGCCAGAGACGGGTGAGCATAGGGCTGGTCGTGGGAGCGCTTCGTTGTCACGCTCTGGTCTCCGCCTGTGAGCGGAAGTGTTCAGAATCCATGCGAGGTACGACGCAAAGCGCAATCATCGAGCCTGGACGAAGATGGATCAGAGGAACTATGTCACAGGCAAAAGTGGCGATGCAATGCGTCACGGTCGTGAGTATGCCAGTTACCCCCACGGTGGTGCTTTCACCTGTAATGGATTCCGAATCTCACACGTGCCTCGGGGATGACCCGTCATGAATCATCCGAGAGCGGTGTTGCGCACGCTGATTCTGCTGTCGAGTGTCCTTACGATCTTCATATTCGTATCGCCCTTCATGTCGGACCACACGGCGGTCTCGTTCGACAACTGGCGTGAACGACTGCTCGAAAGAAGTCGGCCCTGGATCACGCGTTGGCGAGCGTGGCGCGCCGATGTCGCGCTCGACGAGGCGATCATGATTCCGGTGCCTGGCAGCGCACTGCCTGCCAGCCTGTTTCTTCCGACCGGGTCGCATCGCAGCGATGCAAGTGCCGGCGAAGCGCGTCCCGACGAGGCACATACCGGCACGACGAATACCGGCGAAGCGCATACCGACGAAGCCCTTGTCGCAGCAGCGCGAACGCGCATCGAACGTCGACCGACGATCCTGCTGATGCTGCCGTATGGCCGCAGCACGTACAGTGAATCCGCGCGCGCCGGCATCGAATTCGCGCGGGCAGGCTTCGCCGTGGTCACGGTCGATCTGCGCGGATACGAACCCGATGCCCGCGTGCGCGAAATGCCCTGGCGACACGTACGGGAAGACGCGTCGGCGATCCTGGACTGGATCATCGCGCAGCCCTGGTCGAACGGACGTGTCGGCACGTTCGGATGTTCGGCGCTGGGGGAAACCCAGTTTCCGCTCGCCCTCGCGAGGCATCCGGCACATCGCGCGATGATCGTCGCCGGTGCAGGCGGCGCCATCGGATCCCTGGACGACGCTCATGGCTACTTCGGCTTGTTCGAAGGCGGCGTTTTCGAACTGGCCAGCGGCCATGGCTGGCTCGGGCGACACGGTTGGCTCGACGCGCCTTTCGATCGACCCTTGACGGGTGATGCCGCCGCACTCGCTCGCATGCTCGCGACTGTGCCAGTACGCGACATGATGGGGACGGGCCGCAATGCCTGGCAGTTCCTCATGGAGACTGCCCTCGAAGACCATGCGTCGTGGGCACGGCATGGCTACGTGATGGCGGGCGATCGACTCGCGGTCCCGATGCTTTCGATCATCACGCTCGGCGACCAGACGCTTTCGAGTGCGATCGCACTGCATTCGGCAGGCCAACGACAGCGGCAGGCGCATGCGAACGGTTTCCAAGGCGAGGCCAACCGCCTGATCATCGCGCCGGGCAATCATTGCGACCATGAGTCCACGGAGCCGCCCCCGTCGCAGGCATCGCTC
>JBGSTN010000017.1:0-2193 GCA_041736455.1 Burkholderiaceae bacterium
GATGGCGGTTGCCGTGCTGGCCGGCTCCCCACCGGCGCTTGCGATCAACGTCACGCGCTCGCTGTTGCAGCGTCATGTCGGAGCGGATCGCGAAGTCGGCGAACAGAACGCCCGCCTGCCCGTCTGGCCCGTCTATCGCACCGAGCCCGCCGGCCCGGTGCTCGATTCCTGGCTGTTCGTCTCGAGCGACATCGAGAAGATCCGCGGCTACGCCGGCAAGCCGATCGACCTGTTGATTTCACTGACGCCGTCGGGCGAGTTCCATAGCGTCAAAGTGCTCGCCCATCACGAGCCGATCTTCCGTTCACCGTTGGGAAACCGGCAGCTTGACGAATTCGCCTCGCAGTACGAAGGCCTGTCGATCGACTATGCGACGGTGATCGGTTCGCCGGACGATCCCGGCACGCGCAGTGCGATGACCGCAAGGCTGCACGGCATTTCGCATGGCACAGTGAGCGCGGTCGCGATCGATCGAACGATCATGACCACCGCGACGCGGGTTGCGCAGGCAAAGCTCGGCGACGCGTCCGCCCCTGCGGTGGTGGATCTGCCGCCGGCCGCCGACGAAGTATTCCAGCGCTCGGACTGGGCCGGCCTCGAGGCGGCAGGACTCGTCAAGACGATACGCCTGTCGAACATCGAGGTCGAAGAGTCGTACGAAGGAACACCCGCCGTGGGACTCGATGCGCCGGGTCGACGGCGACCGAACGAATCGGGCATCGAACTGAGCATCCTCCCGGCAGGGTTGCCGCAGGCGGGCCGCAACCTGTTCGACGTCGGAGGGTGGGTCTACGTGCACGAGCAACGGCAACGCGGCGTACATCCGTTCCTGGTCTTCGACGCCGGTCGCTATCGAGTTCCGCTTGCGGGATCGCCCCGGTCCCCGTTGTTCGCCGACCTGCGCCTGCGGCAGGACGGTGTCGATCACGAGTTGATGCCGTTGCCGTTCCCCTTCACCGTGCGTCTGGACGACTTGCACGATTCCGGCGTCCCCTCGCATGCCGGCATACGAATGCTCGGTACGGCGCCGGATTCGCCGTTCGACATCGCGCGACCCTTCGAAATCGTGGTGCGCGCTGGTCGGTCACCGGGCGACGGAAACGTCCATCTGGCACGGGAGGCCGTACTGCCCTTCACGATCGCCGGTATCGAGCAGTGGTTGCCGAGACGGGAGTTGCCGGCCTGGCTGAAGGTCTGGATACAACGGCGTGGCGACATCGCCGTGCTCGTCGGCGGGCTGCTGGTGATGAGCATCGCACTGTTCGCGCAGCGCCGGATCACGCGTGACACGCGACGCTTCGACGTCTTCCGGATCGCGTTCCTGCTGTTCACGCTTTGCTTCATCGGTTGGTATGCGCAAGGCCAGCTGACGATCGTCAACCTGACTTCGCTCGCACAATCGCTGGCGGCCGGCGATGATGTGGCGTTCATGCTCGCCGACCCGATGGCGATCGTGATGTGGGCGTTCGTGCTCGTCACGCTGGTGACCTGGGGCCGCGGCACGTTCTGCGGCTGGCTGTGCCCGTTCGGTGCATTCCAGGAGCTCGTCAGCCGACTCGGACAGTCGTTCGGACTCGGTGCGCGCAACCTTCACAGTCGCATCGACGCGCGACTCAAGTGGGTCAAGTACGTCGTGCTGGCGGCGATCGCGTCGCTCACGCTCGCGCCTGGCATGGCCAACGATCTCGCGATCGAGATCGAGCCATTCAAGACCGCCATCAGCATGGGCTTCGACAGACCCTGGCCCTACGTGCTCTGGGCGGTCGTCTGTCTCGCGACGACGCTCGTCGTGTATCGCGGGTTCTGCCGCTACCTGTGCCCGCTCGGTGCGATGCTCGCCATCGTCGGGCGGCTGCGGCGCTGGGCCTGGATTCCGCGCCGTGACGAATGCGGGACGCCCTGCCAGACCTGCCGTTTCCGCTGCCGTTACCAGGCGATCGAACCTGACGGGGCCGTCGACTATGCCGAGTGCTTTCAATGCCTCGATTGCGTTGCCATCGAACAGGACGACAAGCGATGCATGCCGCGGATCCTGGTACGCAAGCGCGCCGGCACTGCACAATCGATAGCGCAACCGATCGAGTTCCTGCGATGAGGCCAACGTTGCACGACGAGGACGGCAAGCGCTGTGGCCGACGCCGCTGGATGCGAGTCGCGCTGGGGATGGGTGCCTGGCTGGGGCTTGGCCAGTGG
>JBGSTN010000036.1:0-3109 GCA_041736455.1 Burkholderiaceae bacterium
CCGGGCTTCCCGACGAATCGCTCTACACGGTCGCGGCCGAACGCGATCTGGCCGCCGCCATCGACGCGCTCGAACGACCGGTTCACGACGACCTGGCCAGCGGTCGTTACACACAGGCGATGGCTCGCATGGCGGCGGTCAGGGAACCGGTCGACCAGTTCTTCGAACAGGTGATGGTCATGGCCGACGACCCGGCCGTGCGCACCAACCGATTGCGACTGCTGACTCGACTGCACCATATGTTGAATCAGGTCGCCGACATTTCAGGGCTCGCAAACACGTGAAGCTACTCATTCTCGACCGCGATGGCGTGATCAATCAGGACAGCGCCACCTATATCAAGACGCCCGACGAATGGCACGCACTGCCCGGGAGCATGGATGCCATCGCACGCTTCTCGAAAGCCGGCTATCGAATCTTCGTCGCCACCAATCAATCGGGCATCGGTCGCGGCCTTTTCGATCTCGAAACGATGGGCGCGATCCATGCCAAGATGCACGCCGCCGCCGAGGCGGCCGGTGGCCGCATCGATGCCGTGTTCTTCTGCCCGCATCCCGAGTCCGCACAATGCGAATGTCGCAAACCCAAGCCGGGCATGCTGCTCGACATCCTGAAACGTACCGGCGCGCAACCCTCGGATACCGTCATGGTCGGCGATTCGATGCGTGACCTGCTGGCCGGCCATGCAGCGGGCTGCCGGACCATCCTCGTCCTCACGGGTAACGGGCGCAAGACAATGAACGAAGACGATCTCCCGCCCGACACGCTGATTCGCGTCGACCTGGCAGCGGTCGCGTCGGAGTGGCTTTCATGAAGGCGTTTCGCTCGGCGCTGTTCGTGTTTCTCCTGGTCATCACGGTCGCACCCTGGTCCATCCTGTGCGTGCTCTGCGCCGTCCTCCCGCTGCACGTCCGCTATCGCATCACGGTGATGTGGCCGAGGTTCGTGATTCGACTGGCAACATGGTTGCTCGGCATCCGATGGCAGATGACCGGAATCGAGAATCTGCCCGATGGTCCGGCCATCCTCCTGTCCAAGCATCAGTCGACCTGGGAAACCCTGTTCTATGTCAGCCACATGCCGCGCGAAGTCTGCTTCGTGTTCAAGCGCGAGATTCTCTACCTGCCATTCTTCGGCTGGGGAATCGGACTGTTGAACATGATTCACATCAATCGGCAGAAAGGCGTCGACGCCTTCGAGCAGGTCGTTGCGCAGGGCTCGCAGAAACTGTCCGAAGGCCGGTGGGTCATCATGTTTCCGGAAGGCACACGGATCCCTTCCGGCAAGGCCGGTCGCTACAAGTCCGGCGGCGCGAGGCTGGCCGTTCGTACCGGTGCGCCGGTGGTCCCGATCGCCGTCAATTCCGGAAACTGCTGGCCCAAGAAACCGTTCGTGAAGAGCTCCGGGCTGATCACGGTCGCGATCGGTCCGCCGATCGCGACGCAAGGATGCGAAGCCGATGAAGTGATCACCAAGGTCCGCACCTGGATCGAGGAACAGATGCGCGTGATAAGTCCGCAAGACTATGCCCAAGAAGCCCGCTGACGGGCGCGGCGGACTCGCGGGACGCGTGAACGCCGCGTTGCAACTGGTGTTGCCGCTGTTCGGGCCTCCCGTGGTGGCCCGACCACGCGCAAAGCCACCCGCGGTGCCGGATGACCAAGATCTGCTTGCCCGCGAACCGTCGCAGCCCGATCAGCTGGAACCCGGTGCGCGCTGGCGTGAAACGACGCTGGGCAATTCGTCGGTTCGCTACATGTTTCGGAGACGTCCGCGCAAGAGTATCGGTTTCACCGTCGACCGCCGCGGCTTGCTGGTCAGTGCACCCCGGTGGGTGACGCTGGCGCAGGTCGACGCGGCCGTGCGCGAGAAGCAGCGCTGGATCGACACGAAACTCGCCGAGTGGGCCGAATTCGAATCGCGCCTCGCCGAGCTGCAGACCGAATGGCGCCATGGTGGCCATCTGCGTTATCTCGGCCATGGCCTGCAGATCGTGCTCGGTGGCACCGACCGGACGCCGCAGCTGGATACGGTCACCGTACCCGCCACGCTGCGTATCGCACTGCCTGAAGAGGCGGATCCCACCCAGGTACAACGCGCGATCGAACGCTGGCTCAAACGACGTGCCGATCAGCTGCTGGGCGAACGCCTGGGCGTCTTCGCTCGATCGCTCGGACACGAGCCCCGCCGCTGGCAGCTGTCATCGGCCCGGACATTGTGGGGCAGCTGCACGCACGATGGCGTGATTCGCCTGAACTGGCGGTTGATCCACCTGCCGATCGACCTGATCGACTATGTCGTGGCCCACGAGGTCGCGCACCTGGCCGAACTCAACCATGGTCCCCGATTCTGGGAAGCGGTGGAACGAATCCTGCCGACCTACCGGCTCGCGAAAGACCGCCTGGCCCAGATGCCGGAACATCTGGCCCTTTGAACCGATCTCAGACGTCGCGCGTTCCGCGCTCGATCAGTTCGATCTTGTACCCGGTCGGATCCTCGACGAAGGCGATGATGGTGTTGCCGCCCTTGACCGGTCCGGCCTCGCGAGTGACCTTGCCCCCGGCCGCCCGGACCTTCTCGCAGGCCGCCGCCACATCGGGCACGCCCAACGCGATGTGGCCATAGGCCGAACCGAGCTCGTAGCGATCGACGCCATGATTGAACGTGAGTTCGATCTCGGCCTCGCCGCCCCGATTGCCTTCGCCGTAGCCGACGAATGCCAGCGTATAGCCCTGTTCCGGGCGCTCGGTGGTGCGCAGCAGGTTCATGCCCAATGCGCGGGTGTAGAAATCGATCGATGCCTGGAGATCACCGACACGCAACATCGTGTGCAGCAGATTCATGGGTTGGTCCTGTCGGTCGGTTGAATGGTCAGGGCATCGGTCTGCCGCTGGGCATGCAGTTGCGTGGCTACGTCGTACCAGACGTCCGCGGGAATTCTCTCCGGTCGCTCTCGTTCATCGACACCCGGCAGGGTGATTCCCCGCGCGGCCAGCCACGGCAGCAAGGTACTACGAATCATCTTGCGTCGCTGGGAAAACCCGATGGCGAGCACCTCGCTCAACGTACGTGCATCGGGCACTCGCGCCTCGGCGCGCGCGCGCATGCG
>JBGSTN010000100.1:0-4019 GCA_041736455.1 Burkholderiaceae bacterium
CATGGCGGCGCTGGCACGCTTCGGCGAACGACTGCGCTCGTTCGAACCCGACACGGTACGGGCCGTGGCGACCAATGCGCTGAGGGTCGCCACGAACGCCAATGCATTCCTGGTGCCCGCCCAGACGGCCCTCGGCTTTCCGATCGAAGTGATCTCCGGGCGGGAGGAAGCGCGGCTGATCTACCTGGGCGCCGCCCATTCCTTGCCGTGGGACAACGCACCGCGGCTGGTCGTCGACATCGGCGGCGGTTCCACCGAAATCATCGTCGGTCGAAATGACGAACCGATACTGGTCGAGTCGGCACAGATCGGCTGCGTGTCTCTGTCGCGCCAGTTCTTTCCCGACGGCAAGGTGACGTCCAAGACGCTCGAACAAGCGCGGCTCGCGGCACGCGATGCGATCGCTCCCTATGCGGAGGCCTATCGCCGGCACGGCTGGCAATACGCGGCCGGGTCTTCCGGAACGGCGAAATCGTTGGCGCAGATCAGTGACGAAAGCTTCGGTTCTAGCCATATCACGGTGACCTCCCTGCGTCAGATCGCCGAGATCCTGGTGCGCGAAGGCAATGTCAACACCGACCGCATCACGGGTCTTCACGCCGATCGCCGCCCTGTCCTGCCCGGCGGACTGGCGTTGATGATGGCGGTGTTCGATGAATTCGCGATCGACCGCATGCGGTATTGCGAAGGCGCATTGCGCGAGGGCGCGCTCTACGATCTGCTCGGCCGCAGCGCCGGACATGACATGCGCGCGATCACCGTCAGCCAGATGGCGGATCGTTATGGTATCGACCGGGCACACGCGCGCCGGCTGACCCAGACCGCATTGGCGCTGTTCGATCAGGTCGCGGGCAGCTCGATCCAGGACGCGGAGCAGGCAACCGAGTATCGGCAATCACTTGCCTGGGCATGTGAACTCGCCGAGGTCGGCTTGGCGATTTCGCACGACACCTATCACAAGCATTCCGCCTACGTGCTGGGGCACGCCGACATGCAAGGCTTCTCGAAACCCGAGCAGCGGCTGCTCGCGACGCTCGCCCTCGGGCAGACCGGCGGGTTGCGCAAGATGCGTCAGGTCGTTCGCAATCGCACCGAGTGGCTGATGGTGCTTTGCCTGCGGCTTGCGTCGATCATGCACCGACGCCGCGATCAGGAAGATCGACCGATGCCGACACTCGTGCTGAACGGCAAGAAGATCGCGATCGGCCTTCCGGAGGAATGGGCGCTCTCGCATCCGCTGACGCACGGCACGATGAGTACGGAAGCCGACGCCTGGAAAGACATCGATGCCTTCTCGTCGGTGACCTATCGCGCGACCTGACGGCAAGAGCGATCGGCGCCGGCGTTGCGCCGCGGGTCGCTCGGGCCGTTGCGCCGGTTTCGTTCCGGAATCTGGCGTGACGAACCCGAAAAATATTGGTGCGCGGCATTCTCGACTTGCCCCAGGATGATGCCCATGTCAGAATAACGTCAGAAATCCACTCCTACGGGGGCGGAGGAGACAAACCTTCTCTGCGGTGGGGCCGGCTCAGTGCCCCCGCTCACGAAATCCTGATACCGATCGATCCGACCGTGACTCGCGGCTCGTTTCTGCCATGAGCCGAGTACCGATCTCGAGTATCGAGGCAGGATCAAGGTGTCCACGCGTACCGCTAAATGTAGTCTTCTGGTTGCCGCGGACCACCATGGCTGGTGTGCGGACGCGGCGCTTGCCGGCATCTTTCGACATCGCTGCAGAGGGTCGCCGCCCGCGTCGATGGGGCGTCGGGTCGATGGGCACTGCCATCGTTTTCGTTGCGCGTCTCGAGCGGGTCGGGTGCCGGAGATGCCTGGCGGCGAAGCCGGTTATCGACGGCCATGAGTATCGATCGGTGAGATCGAGTCGCTGTTCCGATGATCATTCCTGGTGCAGCCGACCCGACGCGTCGGCCTTTCTTGCACGCATGCGTTCGCCTTTCTCGCACGCACGCGTTCGCCGATTCTCCCGATCCGCATCGACGTTCGTCGATGCCTGCGATGCCCGGATTCGACGCTGTCCACCGGTTCGCCACGACCCTTGCGGGCGACGAATTTCCGCTCTCGACCAGGTGGCCAGCACCGCCATAAATGCATCGGTCGTCCCGTAGCGATTGTTGATCCTCGTCAATGTGGGTTGACGCATCGAATGTAAATTTCACTGGACTAATCCGGTCTATTGGAGACTTCGATGCGCATCGTGCTGATTCACCCCAACTACCACTCAGGCGGCGCGGAAATCGCGGGCAACTGGCCACCTGCGTGGGCGGCATATCTTGCGGGGGCGCTGCGCGGAGCCGGCTACGACGATATCCATTTCATCGACGCGATGACGAACAATCTGTCGGAAGACACATTGCGCGCGCGGCTCGTCGAACTCGCCCCCGATGTCATTGGCTGCACCTCGATCACGCCGTCGATCTACACGGCCGAACGCGCCCTCGAGATCGCGCAGGAATGCGTCCCGAAAGCCCTGCGTGTGCTGGGTGGCATCCATGCCACGTTCATGTATCAGCAGGTCCTGACCGAAGCCCCGTGGGTCGACGTGATCGTTCGCGGTGAAGGCGAAGAGATCCTCATCAACCTGTTGAATGCCGTGGCGGCGGCTCCGTGGCCCGCCGGAAGAGATGCCATCAAGGGCCTTGCCTTCCGGGATGGCAATGAAATCCGCGCGACCGAGGCGGCCCACACGATCAAGGATCTCGACGCGATCAAGCCCGACTGGAATCTGCTCCAGTGGGAAAAGTACATGTACATCCCGCTCGGCGTCCGGGTCGCGATTCCGAACATGGCACGCGGCTGCCCGTTCACCTGCTCGTTCTGCTCGCAATGGAAGTTCTGGCGCGACTACCGGATCCGCGACCCGAAGAAGGTCGTCGACGAAATCGAGTCGCTGGTCAACGATCACCAGGTCGGTTTCTTCATTCTGGCCGACGAAGAACCGACGATCAATCGCAAGAAGTTCATCACGTTTTGCGAGGAGCTGATCGCGAGGGGTCTGCCCGACAAGGTCAAGTGGGGTATCAACACGCGCGTCACGGACATCCTGCGGGACGAGAAACTGCTGCCCTTCTATCGCAAGGCCGGCCTCGTTCATGTGAGCCTCGGCACCGAGGCAGCCGCCCAACTGCGACTGAACCTGTTCAACAAGGAAACCAAGATCGAGGACAATCGCCGCGCGATCGAGCTGCTTCGCAAGGCCGACATCTTCATCGAGGCACAGTTCATCGTCGGTCTCGAGAACGAAACCGCCGAGACCCTCGAAGAAACCTACCAGATGGCCAAGTCCTGGGACCCGGACCTCGCGAACTGGGCGATGTACACGCCGTGGCCGTTCTCCTCGCTGTTCCAGGAACTGGGCGACAAGGTCGAGGTCTTCGACTTCTCGAAGTACAACTTCGTCACGCCGATCATGAAACCCGCCGCAATGGATCGCGCCGAGCTGCTCGATCGGGTCATGAACAACTACCGGCGCTTCTACATACGCAAGGCCTTGTTCCATTACCCGTGGCGCGGCACCGGTTTCCGCCGACGCTACCTGCTGGGCTGCCTGAGGGCCTTCCTGAAAGCCGGCTACGAGCGCACGTTCTACGATCTCGGCAAGGTCAACTACTGGGGCCCGCAATCGAAGGCCGGTGTCGACTTCAAATTCGACGAGAGCCGCAAGATCGCCCCTGCCCAGATGGAAGGTTGGGAAGCCGCCGTCGAACGCTCGGCGCGCATCAAGCGCGAACGGGCCGAAGGCCAGAAGATCGAATTCAAGCCGCGTGAGAAGGTCATGGCCTGCGGTGGTGGCGACGAGCAGTTGGCCGAACTGATCGGCGACGAGGATGATCTCCTCGACATCGCCGACGACAATTTCGGCGTCGAGGTTCGTCGCCCCAGTGAGAAATCGGCAGCTTCATCGCCGACCGCTCACTGACCCGCACGGCCCGATGTCTGCGACGACGAACACGCCGGTCCGGCTGGCCACCGGCGAGTCGATCGACTCGCCGCACGAGCCC